>VEPD01000459.1 GCA_012027035.1 Ruminiclostridium sp.
ACTCTTTGCAACTCCCTTTTGGAGGGCGGGCTGGGCAATGATTTTTCAGACTTGCCGGTAGCCGGAGCCGCTCCCGAATGGATGAGTGAAAAGGCCGTATCTATAGGATTTTATGTCGTCGGCTCGGGTATTACTACTTTTCTGAGCAATCCTTTACCTGTAACCGGCAGCAAGAAAGTAGTGAAGCTCCTTTGCGAAGATCTGGAAGACATCGTCGGCGCGAAATTTATCTTTGAATCCGACCCGGTAAAAACAGCAAAAATGATAGTCGAATTATTGGACAGCAAGAGGGAAAAGTTAAAATTAAAGCCGGCTTATAGTTAGTCGTATGTAGGAAGAAGCCGGAGTTATACTAATTTGAGGTGTAAGGGGTATAAAAATGCCTAAAATATATTTTAACAAAGATAAATGCCTTGGATGTTTCTCATGCTCGTATGCATGCGCAGTAGAACATTCAAAAACCAAAGACCCCATAATGGTTCATAGTGAAGAAGAAACACCAATCCCAAGAAGGGCTGTCCGTCCGGTTGGTGAAGCCAGCTTGTCGGTTTCCTGCAATCATTGTGAAACTCCGCTTTGCGTTGAAGCCTGCATCTCGGGCGCAATGAGAAAGCTTGAAGACTGCAGTGTAATCTGCGATACGGCAAAATGTACCGGCTGCTGGATGTGCATCATGGTTTGTCCGTTCAGCGCAATTAAGGCAAGCAAAAAATACGCGGTCAAATGTGATTTATGTCCCGACCGGAAAGGCTCATATGCATGCATCGAATCCTGTAAGACGAAAGCGTTATATTCGGTTAGTACTACAGCGAAAACTCCATAATTCAAATATTTAGTAGTTTTCGCTGTAGTATTGAAAAAAAATAAACAAAAAGGGATGTAAGTATGGAAATTGTTATTATTGGCAATCACTGTGCTGGCGTTACAGCAGCCGAGACTTTGAGAAAACTGGACAAATCATGCAGGATCACGGTGATCTCCAGGGAGGATACCCCTCCCTATTCAAGATGCCTTGTAAACTACATTATATCAGGCAAAAAGAAAATAGATGATATTTTATTCAGACCGGTTGATTTTTATAAAACAAATTCAATCAATACCATATTCGGGGTAGAAGCAACAAATATTTACCCTGAAAGTAAAGAAATTCTTTTGAATACACAGGTAAAAATCAAATACGATAAATTATTGGTTGCCACAGGAGCATCTCCCGTCTTGTCGGGCGTAGAGGGAGAAAACAAGGACGGCGTCTTTGTGCTTCGTACAATGGAAGATGCGCTCAAAATCAGGAAGTATTCCGAAAATGTCGCGACAGCGGTGGTTTTGGGAGGAGGTCTTGTTGGAATTAAGGCAGTTACAGCGCTTTTCGAGCTTGGGAAGAAAGTTAAGCTGATTGTAAGTTCTTCCGGTATATTAAGCCAGAATCTGGACGCCGATGAAGCGGAAATAGCGGAAAATTATTTAATAAGCAATGGTATCGATATTATAAAGCGCACATCTGTCAGTAAAATTCTAGGAAGCGAAAAGGTAGAAGGAGTAAAAACAAGCACAGGTGAGATAATTGATTGTCAGATGGTAATCGTTGGAAAAGGTGTGGAGGTTAACAAATCCCTTATAGGGGAAACCGGAATTGAAGCAGGTCAGGGAATTATCGTAGACGACCATTGCAGGACCTCCGTACCGGATATTTACGCTGCCGGAGATGTTGTCCAAAGCGCCGACAATGTAAGAAAAAGCGCCTGGATCAACGCCTTATGGCCATTTGCAGCTGAAGAAGGAAGGGTTGCAGCCGAGAACATGCTTGGAAAAGACTCCGTGCTAAGGCAGAGAACTTCCATGAATTCCTTGAACCTCCTGGGACTGCCGGTTATTACCTGCGGCCTTACGGGAATGAGAGAAAAGATCACAGATGCTGAAAAAGTCACCATTAAAGGTAAAGATAAAACTACTATGAAAAGGTTTGTTTTCAAAGGCAATAAAATAGTAGGTTTTGTACTGATAGGTGATATAAGGGACGCCGGAGTACTTAATACCATTGTCAGGAAGGAAATCGATATCAGCGGCGCAAAGGATTCAATACTGAGCGGGAGGTTTGATTTTGCTTCGATGCTGCCGGTCTTTATGGATAATTGCGAAAAATTTAATGATGATACTGAAAAAGAATTTAAACAAATATTTAAAACATACAAAAATAAATAATTAGGAGTGTCAAGCATGTCAAAGATAATTGCTAAAGCTGCTATAAGAGGAGCACAGAAAATTGTTGCATCTGCAGAAGAGATGCTCGCTAAGGCGATAAGGGAAAATGGAAGAGAAGCACGCGTTGCTTATCCCAATACAGCGTATTATCTGCCTATTATGCTGCTTTTCCTTGGACAGAAGGTTGAGAAGCTGGGCGATTTGGAGGAATCACTCCAGGAAGCAAAAAAACTTCTGGGGAGTATACCGTCGGATAATAACTGGCTTCCTTATCTGGGTGAAACTCTGGATTCCGGAGTAGCGACGCTGATAGCTGAAGAAATAATCGAATCGTTAAAATACCTTTCAGGCCCGAGCCCCGAACAGGGTATCTGGCTTGGGTTCAGTGATGACAGTACTCTCCGGATGCAGGGCATCAAGCTTGTTGACGGCAGAATGCCCGGATTTGCCGCTATCGTAGGATGCTGCGGGACAAACGCCGAAGCTGTCAAGCTGATCCGTGAATTGCAGGAAAAGAGCATATTGGTATTTATGGCCGGGCACAGTAATGGTGTTTCGATAGCCGAGCAGCTCAACCAGTCCGGAATAGAAATGAATTGGAATTCTTTCCTGGTGCCTTACGGAAAGGAAATAACTGCAGCAATATATGCTTTGAACTTTGCCGCCCGCTCAGCCATGACATTCGGCGGGGTCGCGCCCGGAGATATAAACGCCGCCAGAAAAATCCTGATGTACAACAAGGAACGCGTAAAAGCCTTTGTTATGGCCCTTGGAAAGGATGACGACGCTCCGGCGGACCAGCTCATATCCGATGAAAAATACGCTACTGCGGCGGGAGCTATCAATTTAGGATTTCCGGTTGTTGCCGATACAAATATTCCCGAAATACTTCCTACTGGTATATGTACTTACGAGCATGTCATTTCGGGTATTAAAATTGATGATATCGTTAACAGAGCCATTGAATTGCGCGGCTTGAAAATAAATCTCAAAAAAATGCCGATACCGGTCCCCTTCGGCGCAGGATTCGAAGGTGAAAGAGTTCGCAAAGAGGATATGTTCGTCCAATTTGGCGGAAAATATACGGAAGCCTTTGAGTTGCTGCAGCTTAAGCCTTTGGACGAAGTTGAGGATGGTAAAACCGAAGTTATCGGCCCTGAGATTGATGAAATGGAAGAAGGCGGCGCATACCCGCTTGGGATATTGGTATATGTTGCCGGCCGCCAGTTCCAGGAGGATTTTGAATCTGTTCTGGAGAGAAGAATCCATGAATTTATTTCATATGCCAGCGGGGTACTGCATATGGGACAGCGCTCGGTTATCTGGATCAGGATCAGCAAGGATACTAAAGAAGCTGGTTTCAAAATGAAACACTTCGGAGAGATTCTGATATCCAAAATAAAAGATGAGTTTTCTTCTATTGTAAACCGTGTCCAGGTCAAGATCATTACAGATAAAAGCATTGTATCGGAGCTGATTCAGCCTGCAAAAGAGATTTACAATAAAAGAGACAGCAGGATCGGAAGTATGTCGGATGAAGATGTTGAAGATTTCTATTCATGCACATTATGTCAGTCCTACGCCCCGAATCATGTATGTGTGGTTACGCCCGAGCGGCTTGGTTTGTGCGGCGCATATACTTTTATCGACTGCAAGGCTTCCTATCAAATTGATAAGCATGGGCCAAACGAGCCCGTTAAAAAGGGCAGGTGCATTGATCCCGTCAAAGGGCAGTGGGAGAATATCAATAGCTATGTTGCAGTGAAGACTAACGGTAATCTTGATTTCTTCAACATGTATTCAATGATTGACAGCCCCATGACTTCCTGCGGATGTTTTGAATGTATTGTTGCCATGGCTCCTGAGGTTAACGGTGTGATAATTGTAGATAGGGATTATAACGGTATGACTCCTCTTGGCATCAAATTCTCAACACTTGCCGGTCAAATCGGCGGTGGAAACCAAACTCCCGGATTTATCGGAATCGGAAGGTTATTTATCAGCAGCGCAAAGTTTATATCGGCTGAAGGAGGACACAGGAGAATAGTGTGGATGCCCAAACAGTTGAAGGAGGAAATTGCAGAACGGTTAAAAACAACGTTTGAGAAGCAAAATATATCGGAACTGTTTGATAAAATAGCTACGGAAGATATTGCAATGGATATGGAAGGACTCATGGAATATGTGCAGAAGGTTGACCATCCTGTTCTTACAATGGATCCGTTGTTTTAAAAAATAAATAATATGTCAGGAGATGGAAAATATGGCGCTGACTATCATGGAAGTTTATAAGATCCTACCCAAATCCAACTGCAAGGAGTGCGGTTTTCCGACGTGCATGGCTTTTGCGATGCAAGTGACGGCAATGACAAAAAATCTGGAGGACTGCCCCAAGATTTCCAGCGAAGCACAGGAAAAATTCAGCGAAGCTTCAGCCGCACCCATGAAGCTGGTAAAGGTAGGTACAGGGAACAATGTATTTGAATTCGGACAGGAAACTGTTATGTTCAGGCATGAAAAGAAATTTTACAACCCATGCGGCATAGCCGTCAGGATACCTGCATCATTATCAGACGAAGAGATGCTGAAGAAAATTGATAAGATCAATAAATCCGAATTTTTCAGGGTGGGTAAAAAACTAAAAGTCAGTTTGACGGCAGTAGAAGTTGACAACTGTTCACAACCTGATGCAAGAGCCAGACTCGCTTCGGAAAGAAGCAGTGTTCCGTTGGTTTTGATCGGGACAAATCCTTCAAAAATGAATTTGGCGGTAGATGCAATAAAAGCAAAGAAGCCGCTTATTTACAAAGCTACTCCTGAAAATATCGATTCCTTTATCGATATAGCGGCACAGGCCCAGGTACCGCTCGCTATTTGCGGAAACAGCCTGGAAGAAACCGCTGATCTTGTCGATAAGGCAAGGAACAAAAAAATTGATCAGATTGCTTTGGCCTTCGACAGTAAAAATCCGGCTGAGACAATAAAGAACTTGACAATCACGCGCCGGGCCGCATTAACAAAAAATTTCCGTTCATTCGGATATCCTGCAATCGTTAATATCGAGGAACAGGATGAAGAAATCCAATCTGCCCTGGCAAGCGCTTTCGCGGTAAAATATGCCGGAATAGTAATAGTTGATACAACCAGTCCTGAAGCCCTTTTGCCTGTTTTGACGGCTATCGGCAATATTTATACCGACCCACAGGTTCCAAATGCCGTTGAATCCAAGCTTTACGAAATCGGCAGCCCAAATGAAAATTCTCCTGTTATGTTTACTACAAATTTCTCATTGACTTATTTCAGCGTCGCAGGCGAGGTCGAAAGAAGTAAAATTCCTGCTTATATCTGTGTTGTTGATACTGAAGGCCTCGGCGTATTAAACTCATACGCGGGAGACAAAATATCGGTGGATAAAGTAGTAAAGACAATGAAAGAGCAAAAGGTCGCTGAAAAAGTAAAACACAGGAAGTTGATCATCCCGGGTTTGCTGGCAATATTCAAAGGAGAAATCGAAGACATATCCGAATGGAAAGTAATTGTCGGAACTGAAAATGCAAGAGGTATACCCGCGTTGTTGCATCAGCTTAAGGATAAAGGAACCTATGATGCCTAAATTTACCGTCAGGATTTTGCCCTATAATAAAACGACAGAAATTGACGACTGCGTTACTTTGTTGGAAGCACTTTTGAAGATGGGCATAACCTTTAATAATCTATGCGGAGGGAACGGAACCTGTGGCAGATGCAAACTGCTTGTACTGGAGGGCAATGTCTATTCCAGGGGAACTGGTAAATTAACCGCCGCTGAAATAGAAAAAGGATATGTACTGGCCTGCCAGAGCTATCCTGTAAGCGATGCAGTTGTTGAGGTGCCCAGGGGGACAATGGCCAGGGCAAAGGAAACGGCCGGAAAAGATGCGGATATATTCGTTGATTCCGGATATAAAGCCGAAGATTATGAATACCTTGTTTCACCGGTAACCAGGAAAGTATTTACCAGATTGGAAGGTCCCACTATTGCAAGGTCTATCGCCGACCATCAGAATTTATGTGAAGCGGTAAAAGAGCAATTAAAGCTTGAAGCACATATTAAAGACAGCGGAATTTTAATGGGGCTTCCTGATATACTAAGGCAAAACAACTTTGAAGTTACATCAACTGTCAGCTTTGAAATGGATTATGCCGAGATTATCGGAATAGAAGCGAAGAATACTGCGGATAAAAATTACTCGGTTATTGTTGATATCGGTACAACTACTGTTGTGGCCCACCTCATTGATATGAACAGTTATAAATCCGTCAATGCAAAGGCTTGCTTTAATTCCCAGGGAGCCTACGGCAGAGAGCTGACGAGCCGGATTATTTCCGCCGAAAAGCATGGAAAAGACAGACTGCATGAATTGATAATCCAGGATATAAACAACCTTATAGAGAGCCTTGTTATTGAAAACAGGATTGATCCTCTGGATATAAATGCAGTGGTTTGTGTGGGAAATACGGTAATGACCCATTTCCTGCTAAACCTGCCGACTTACAATATAAGGCGTTATCCGTATGTTGCAGCTTCAGTCGATACGAGTCCGGTACGCGCAGGCGAGCTGAAGATCAATATAAACCCGAAGGGCTTGATTTATACCCTTCCCGGCATAAGCGCCTGGGTCGGCAGCGATGTAACTGTAGGCGTCCTTGCTTGTGGAATGCACAAAAGAGAAGAAATATCACTATTGATTGATATAGGAACCAACGGTGAAATTGTTATCGGCAATAAACAATGGCTGGTGGCAACTTCTGCTTCCGCCGGACCGTCATTGGAGGGAGCAAGTGTGGAATGCGGTATGAGAGCCGAAGAAGGCGCCATTGAAAAGGTGTTTGCCGAGGAAGGCCGTATATTATATAAAACAATCGGGAACGCTCCCATTAAGGGTATTTGCGGTTCCGGAATAATAGACTTCATAGCCGTACTGTTAAACGAGAAGATTATAAACCGTTCAGGCAAGTTTATTAAAGGATCCTCAAAGGAAGTGACATGCGAGGACGGAATAAACAGGTTTACTCTTAAAGACGGAAATAACCCGGGAAGGTTCGTGTATCTGACTGAAAATGACATTGAGAATGTCATAGCGGCAAAAGCAGCCATATATGCAGCTGTAAAGATACTTTTAAAAAGACTTTCGCTATCATTCTCACAGATTTCCCGCTTTTTTATTTGCGGCGCCTTCGGGAATCATTTAAATTTGAAAAGTGCTGTAGCAATAGGCCTGATTCCTGATTTAGCGCCTGAAAACATAGAATTTGCCGGGAATACAGCCATAAAAGGCTCTAAAATGTTTGCATTGAATAAAGACTTCATGTTCACGCTCAAGGAAATTTGTAAAATGACAACATATTATGACTTGATTGGAGCAAATGATTATGTGGAGGAATTTACAAAAGCCATGTTCCTTCCTCACACGGATATCGAGGAGTTCGCTTCAATTTAGGAGTACCTTTATATAAACGGAACGGAGAGTAATACAATGACAAAAAGTATCGCAGTCGCAGGAAAAGGAGGCACAGGCAAATCAACAATTGCCGCACTCATGGTGTTGTACCTGAAAAGGAATAATTTAACGCCTGTTCTGGCAATTGATTCCGACCCGGATTCAAATCTGGGGACCTTGCTTGGAATCGAACCTCATCTGACTTTAGGCGATTTAAAGAATGAAACCATAGAAGGATTGAAGAACCTGCCCGCCGGAATCAGCAAAGCGAATTATTTCGAGACCGGATTGCAGGAAATCATAGAGGAATCCAAGGGATTTGACCTGATTACCATGGGAAGGGGCGAAGGCCCGGGATGCTATTGCTATCTGAACAATCTGGTCAGAAAGTTCCATGAAGATCTGATGAACTCATACAAATGGGTTGTTATAGATAATGAGGCCGGCCTGGAGCATATAAGCAGAAGGACCACAACAAACATAAACTCGCTGATCGTGGTGGTAAACAACAATCCTATATCATTCCATACCGCAAAAAGGATTGATATTTTGACCGAAAAATTAAAGATATCCTTTGAGCGTAAGTTTGTGATAGGGAACATGATTAAAAAAGAGTTTGAGGAGGACTTTATCCGTAAAATCTCAGAATTGAACATGGAGTATATTTGCAATATCCCATACAGCAGCGAGCTGGAGGAAGCAGTTATGAAGGGCGAACCTGTAAGTAATGTGTGTGATCAATTTGATGGTTATTTAGATTTAATTTTTAGAAAAATAGGAGGTCAGTAATGAAAATACCGGATGTTAATGAGAAATGGATTAACAAAATCAGCGAGGTGACCATTGGCGCCACCCGTGCGCAAGGCGGCACCAGAGCCAGGACTGTCACGGTCGGCGGAGGATCTACATTTCCATTCCTGTCTTTTGAGGGTGAAAATCCAAACAAACCGGTTATAGCCGGATATGTCACAGATGATGTGTCTGACTTGCCGGATGTCGTAAAGAATGCAATTGGAAATGAGATAAACCTGCCTCATGAGTGGGCGAAAAAATGTGTAGAAGAGTATGGTGTGGATCTAATCAGCTTGAAGCTGTTGGGAGCCGGTCCTGCCAAAAAGGATTCATCGCCGGCAGAATGTGCAAAAATTGTTGAATCAGTACTTAAAGCCGTCGATGTGCCCTTGATTATCTGGGGGTGCGGCGATGACGAGAAGGACAACCTGATCCTGCCGGAATGCTCTCAAGCCGCAAGAGGAGAAAATTGCCTCATAGGTTCGGCGAAAGAGTCTAACTATAAAACTCTGGTTGCCATCTGCAAAGCGGATAAACATAAACTCATAGCTGAAGCGCCTGTAGATATCAACCTTGGAAAACAGATGAGCATTTTACTCAGCGATGCTGAATTTGATTTGCGCGATGTGATTATGTTTCAATCTACGGCTGCTCTTGGATACGGTTTGGATTATGTATATACAATACTGGAAAGAGCGCGTATCTCCGGACTTAAAGGCGATAAGATGATGGCGGTGCCTCAAATATGCGATATCGCCAGTGAAACATGGCGGGTTAAGGAAGCCGCTGCGGACGAGGAAGCCCTTCCGGGCTTTGGGGACGTGGAGAAGCGCGGCCCCTTATGGGAAGCGGTATGCGCCCAGGTATATATTCAGTCGGCAGCTGATATCCTGATATTAGCTCACCCGCTGGCAATCAAAACTGTAAAGGAAACTATCAAACGGTTCTTTGTGTAATGAGGCAAAGTGTTTCAATGGAGACAGTCCCAATGACTCATGATTAAAATATAATAGGAAAAAACTAAAATAAATATGTTGGAGGTTATAAAATGATTTTAATTGGTGAAAGAGTAAATGCTGGCTTTAAAGATATTAAACAAGCTGTTATAGATAAGGACAGCAAGCCTATAATAGACTGGACGATCAGACAGGTCGAAGCCAAGTCGGACTACCTGGACGTATGTTTGGGCACTGCATCCAATAAGGTCGAAGATTTGTTATGGATGATAGAAACGGTGCAGGAAGTTACCGATGTTCCCATTTGCATTGATAACAACAAGATTGATATGCTGATTAAGGCAATACCCATATGCAAAAAGCCTCCATTAATAAATTCCGTCGTAGCCATAGATGAAAGAATGGATGCATTATTCCCTATCATAGAAAAATATGGGGCATCGGTCATATGCCTTGTTATGGATGAGCAAGGAAGCCCGAAGACTCTGGAAAAGCGTCTGGAAAACGCAGGCAGGATTTTTGCAAAAGTTATGGAATATTCAATCCCGCCGGAACACATTTTCCTGGATCCCATTATAATGCCTTTGAAGTTTATGCAGGAGCAAGGTAAGGAAATATTGGCTGCGACAAGTCAATTCAAGATTTTTTCCGATCCGCCGTGCCACATAGTGGGAGGGCTCACAAACGTATCAAACGGCGCAATACATAAAAAGCTCATTAACCGTGTTTTTGCCACAATGTTGGTTGCCAATGGGCTGGATGCCTTAATATGTGACGTAACCGATACTGAGTTGATAGATTCATTGTTAACGGCAGAGTTGATACTGAATAAATCTATTTATGCAGACTCATACATCGAGGCATTTAGAAAATAACTGCATGTAAGCACTAATGAAAATATAACTTCCCGTATAAATTTCTGAAAATGTAGTCTATTGCAGCCGACATTTTCAGAAAAACGAGAAGTAATATTTTCAGTGCTTCTAAATGGTTCCCAGTAACCTGTCAGCCTTAAAACTTGTATTACCCGGTAATATAAGGAATTAGGGTTGACAGGGTACTGAATCCTTATAATCGGAGGTAAGCCTGCCATGGAGTCGGAGCCGGATAAAATAAAGAATTATTCAACAGCTTTAGATTTTGCTTGTAAAAAAATAAAGACCAGGGATCCCGGGCAGATCAGTTTGAACAGCGGGACTGTTTATGACAAGCAAAACAATCTACTGTCTGTAGAATTTCTGAATAAAGAGTACCTGGTAAATTGTATATCCGGTGATGTTTCGTTAAAAGATGAGTCAGGTGAAGCTACTTTATGGGAAAAAGTACTTATCCTGCATTATTTGATAAATGCACAAAACAAGCCGTTAACCGGGGAGCTCATCTCTTTTAGGGAAATACCGAATGCAGAGATTTACAGCCAGGTTTTTCATAAAAGAGTGGTTAATCCAATGATCAGGACATTTTCTTCAGACACTGCCAGGTTCTATAAGGCCTGCGAAAAGCTGGGCGCCATTAAGGGCAGTTATGGAAACGACAGTGTTACGATAAAGGTTTTTCCACTGGTTCCTGTAACCTATGTCCTTTGGGATGGCAATGACGAGTTTGCTCCATCCGGCACAGTTCTTTTCGACAGATCAATAGACAGTTTCCTGGATATAGAAGACATTGTTATAACTGCAAGCCTGGTACTTGAGAAAATGATAAAGATTACTGCCGGCTGATACTGATAGTTTATAGCTTATCCTTGTGTATATGGAGGGAAATACCATGATGATTCTGGCAATTAAAACAAGTAACTGCTTCTTAAGTTACAAATTGTTTGATATGGCTGATGAAAGGATACTTGCAAAAGGCAAATGCTATAGAATAGGTTTATCAGATTCATTCATAATACATGCAAAGTCTGACTGTGACTTTATTGTTATTGAAAAGGATATATACAACTTTGATTTGGCAGTCCAGGAGGTTATGAAAGTACTGACAAGCGCCGATAACGGCGTTATACCGGACATCGGCAGCATTGCAGCAATAGGACATCATATAATACCGGATGTGGATAAGCTGGATGAATGCACAATTATTAATGATAATGTTATCTCTGAAATCAATGAATGTATTATCAATTCCGAGTTGTATGATGCTTCATTTTTTGAATGTATTAAGGCTTTTAAAAGAATTACCCCGAATATTCCAATGTTTGCGATATCTGATAATGCATTTCTTAAAACTGCATCAAATTACGATGTTTATAGGAATATTGCCAGTGATATCTCTAAAAAACATGATTTATGCAAAGCTGCCCTTCAAGGTATATCTCACCGTTATGCCGCTCAAAAAACAGCGGAGATATTGAACTGCCCGACCAAAGATATGAAAATCATTTCGTGCCATCTGGGCTTGCAACCAAGTATCTGTGCAATAAAAAATGGAAGATGCATTGATATGACAAACGTTGCTTTCCAAACAGGAGACAGAGCAAAGTATATCGTAAGAAACGGATATTTCCTGGAAGCTCTTGATTTTATCGATATAAATGATACCTCGAACAGTGGATATGATATGGATGAATATTGTAATCATGTGAAGAAGGCTATTGCGGAATATATGACTGTCATGGGGGGGCTGGATGTACTTGTTTTTACATCAGTTTCCGGCGAAAAAAGTATTCCGGTAAGGGAAAACATTTTAAAAGAAATGGAAGAATACACCGGAGTTTTAATAGATTGGACAAAAAATGAAAACAGAGAAAATGAATTGATTATAAGTTTGGATGAATCAAAAATCAAGGTTCTTGTTATACAGGAAAATGCAGAACTGGCTATAGCAAAAGAAACATACAAGCTATGCGCAGTATAACCTTCGTAGAATATGAAAACTATAGGATTGGAGTACCATTTGACCTGTTCTGCAAGAAAATCCCCAGCGGTAATTTTTAGATTTACCGAGGCAGTAATGCAGGTAAATGGGCTGGGGTAGAGCCTATTTTGCAAGATTACTGAAAACAAAGGTTCCAAGACCATCCATCTTGAAACCCTTTATTTTTTGCTGGGAACTATAGGGCTCAAACCTATGACCCCCTTAAAGGGTCCAAATACCTAGGATTTTTCGGTTCCTGATTGCGTTTAATCTACACTCTTCTTTAATGATTTCTTTGGGCGTTTTCTTAAAAGGATTCTTTCTGTTTACCCATGCCAGAGATAAAAAGTTGCCTCGTTCAACATTTCTCCTTTATATTCAAAGCCCTGTCCGTCAAATTTAGCGGTCAAATCCTTGAAAAATTCTGCTAAACGCTTCTTTTCCTCAATTCCAGGACATGCCCTAACTTCTTCAAGTGTCAGCATACCAAAGAGATTATTTGGCGTAGTGTTCCATTCCACTGCTGCATTTTCAGCAAGGCCCTTCACAAATAGTCCTTGCCATATTTCATCGAATTCTTCGCTTATATCCTAATGCTGAGTATATCAAGGATAGTTGAGCCTTTGGCTTAGAAATACAAGGAAACAGACTTTCAGCTTTTTTATAATGCTACCGTGATCGTATTATTTTCGCTGCATACGTGTAATAATATTCACCCATTGCCAGTTCAACGCAATAGTTATTCGGAAAGTTTTTAAGGTTGGGAAAATATATCTGTGAAGAGAAGAATATGGGTATTGGCGGCCTTATGTGCTGGATGCAATTAAAACATTTTATTTAATGATAGTATATAATATCACTTTTTCGATAATGATATCATATGATATCATAGGTATTGAATTTTATTTAAAAACATGTTATATTGGAGGTGAAGTATTATTAAGGAGTTGAATGTTTATTGGGTCAAGATGTTAATGACTTTTTAGCAAAATGTTGTTTATTAATAGATGAAAGATATGTTGATCCGTTTACGCAGAATTTAGAGACAAAAGATACACTAAACTTATTGGGTTATTCCATTAAAGCAATGTTGCAAGAGATAAAAGAATTAGGTGAAGCTGATTTAATAAAAGACCCTGAACCGGATAAAGATTCGAAATATCCCGGTGATGTTTGGATATTTATAAAAAAAGTGCAAACTTATAATATATATATAAAATTGAAAATAAGAGAATTAAAAAACGGTGATAAACAATTATTTATAATGTCGTTTCATCCGGCAAGATATTGATATTTATCATAAAGGATTGGAAGGGGAAAATATAAAATGAATAAAAATGAATTGTTCTGCTTTCATTGTGATGAAATTAGAGAATATGAAAGCAGAGAGACAGTAGTCGTACACAAAATTAAAGACGAAGAAATCAAATTAAATGTGTTGTTACCTTATTGCAAAACATGTGATTCTAAACTTTCTGACTTAGATACTGAAGAAAAACATTTTGAAGAAGCATTAAGAGAATACAGAAGAAGAAAAAATCTTTTAAGTCCTGAAGAAATAAAATCTATACGAGAATTATATGGATTATCACAAAGAGCATTTGCAAGGACTATCGGGTTTTCTGAAGCAACATTAAATAGATATGAGCTCGGAGCACTACAAGATTTTGTTCATAATAATCTTATTTTGTTAGTTAAGGATCCAGAAAACATGTTTAAAATCGCTATACAGAACAAGGACAATATATCAAAAAAAGAGTATGAGACAATTGTAGAAAAAGTAGAAATCTTAAAAAAAGAAAGCAGATCAAAGAATGAAATAAATCATCAAGAGTTAATTTTATTAAGTCTATTTGATAAGCTTGACAATCTCGAAAAAAAGGTTAATAAACTGGATAATATAGAGAAAAGGATTGAGAACTTTCTTAATTATAATGAAAAACAAGATCATAATACTAATGCAAATTTATTATTTAATGAATGGATAAAATCAAGTATTCAAAGTAATAGAGATAGAAGAAAATTTGAATTTTACCCATATCAACGTCCTAATACAAATCAACGAAAAGAAATATGCTTTATAAATCAATTATAAAATAAAGGGGTGTAGCAATGAAAAAAAATAAAAAGGGTTTAAAGCTTTCAATAAAGTGGTTAAATGAATTACCAGAAGAAAAAAAAGGTATTGTATATGATTTTATAGAAAAAGACTGTATATTCGGACTCGATGATGATGATTATTCAGAATTAAAAGATCTGAGAAATTTTGTAATAGATATTATCATAGAAAATTCGAGTGAGAAAGATGCTATAAATAAATTAGTTTTGGCTGGTATAGACGAAGAAGTTTCAAAAAAATTATATAATCATTGTAATAGATTGGCAATGCCTTTAAAGAATTCAAAGACAGTAAATAAATTGACTTTGGATCAATTAAAGGATATTAGTAAATTTGTTATTAATAAAGTATTTATATACGAAGAATTTCATTTGTATCCCTTTGAGTATTTTGTTAAAACTTATAACTTTAATAATATAGATGAAGCTAAAGATGTAGTGAACTTCTTTTTCAACATGTATTCAAGAGTAATTGTGAAAGATATAAGCCCTGATACACTACGAATTATCTTAGAGAAACAATACGAATTGCCCATAGAAAAAATTAAAATAATTGTTGATAATCTAAATAACTCTATTAATGAAATGCAAATGTCTTTCCTGGTTAATACCTTATATAAACTTACGGATTTATTAAATTCGGAAGACTTAGAAATAGAAGATAGCAAAGAAAAGGAATAGCAGTTATTTTACAATTTTTATAATTAAACTTAGTTTGTTTATAAATAGTGTAAAAAATAATGCCTGAGGTTTTACGAGAACATATGGATTCATATTTTAAGCAGGAGGAAGAACGTCCCTATTCTCATCATCAACTAAAGCTGTCGGGCATATATAGACAGATCCGCGAATAAGTTTATGTCAGATAAACTCATGCATTATGAGTATTTGGCCAGAAGGCTTGAGAATTGAGCAATCCTCAAGCCCTCCAGATTTTTGTGTATGGTCGGCCTTAACTTCCATTTAAATTGCTATGTCAATATAAATCAATTTTTTTGTATTAATCCCAACATAACTATTGTTGTAATAGAGAATTCACTTTTCCCACACTCCTTCCCGCACAAATTTGTCGGAACGGGCTTGAGCCCGGCTAACTATGCTGTTATCATACCCCATTATTTTCAGTAGTTTCAAGGCATTTTTTGTACTGCTTTTTCCCCGATACAGAGTGTAGTCGAATAGAACATTATTATCCCCGGTCACTTCCTCCCTGAAGTGATAATTGTCATATGACCCTTCAAGGATTGACGCCAATTCAATGTCATGGGTTGCAGCCAGGCACATACAATTCTTATTTCCCAACGAAGCCAATACTTCTGAGGAAGCTGCTATCCTTTCAATAGTATTAGTTCCTCTCAGTACCTCGTCAATAATGCATAGGCAACGTGCTCCTGCGTTTATTGCGTCTATTATCCTTTTCAGGGATTTCAGCTCTACGATAAAATAGCTTTCGTTATCTGTAAGATTGTCTTTGAGCGCCATTGAAGTATAAATCATTAACCGGGGTATAAGGAATTTCTTTGCAAGGCAGGTGACAGCAGTCTGGGCAAGAATAGTATTGATGGCAACCGTCTTGAGAAATGTTGATTTCCCCGATGCATTTGAACCGGTTATAAGAGCAGGTCTGGTAAAACTGAAGGTATTTGCAACCGGTTCATTTACCAGCGGATGGTATAAATCGACAGCATTTATCTGTTTTTCTCCTTCTGGACGCTCGATGAATTCCGGTTCACAGTAGAAATCTATACACTTCCTGAAAGAAGCAATAGAGATCATGGAATCAATACATCCAAGAATTTCAAAGATACTTTTTATCTCAGTTCTGTATTCAACCACTATGTTATGGCAACTTTCAAACGCGATCAATTCGGCAAACAATAACGATTTTGCATATTCTGTTATGGGGTTCTGCGCTTTAGTTAATAAACTGAAGCCTCTTCTTCTAATTTTTTGGACCTTTATCAGTGATTCTGCAAGCTTGTCCCGGTATACCCGGAGCGCGGGGATTTTTAATTTTATTAATGTGTTTGCGGTGCTTATCATCCGGATTATATAGCCCAGGGGTAAAAGCCTGTATTCTATAGTATTTTTGATCTTATAATAGACTGTTGCATTGGTTATAAGCGACAGAGCAAAAACAGCCGCTCCAATTTTAATATTGACGAAGATCATTACAGCAGTAGATAACAGCAGAATTCCTGCCAAAAGATAATAGAGAGGTTTTCTTGCATATTTGCCGCCATCTCCAAAAAAATAGTCTGAAACATCGATATGCCTCATCTTATCAAGTTTGGCTAACAGGAATTGCACCTTTTCCCTCTCTTCCCTATTGCTTTGAAAGAAGCTTATCAGCTTACTTCTCTCCTGCAATTTATTTTCATCAAGCACAGGCCGGCGTAATATATCATATAAATATTCTTCACCTGCAGTCGAAAGGGTAGCGTTTATTCTGTTGAAAACCTTGTCCATTTCAAGATCATTCCATGTTATGTCGTCAATATCAACTTCATTATTTGAGAATCTTTTCCGGTTGTTAAAATAACTGGAGATCGATTCCACATCACGCTTTGCAGGCACGTACTCCGGTATTCTTCCCCAGCTTTCGGCTATGAACTTTTTAATCCTTTTATTATTGTTTCTGTTACTGATAATATCAAACAAAATAAATAAAGCCAAAACGGCACATATTAATGTTATAAAAGCCATTTCAATATACTCCTTCCAGGCGTCAGGCGCCTGATATATTTACTTATTGCAATAAAATATAAACGAAAGCTTTCCTACTACGAAATGCTTTTGACTATTGCTAAATAATATGATGCCTTAATAATTACGGAATCCGGTAATAATTTAAGATCCTGTATTTCTGGAAACAGATAAAATCCATAGGACAAAGACTTTGCATGTAAATTACGGCTGGTCTCAGGCAGTCTTTTCCTTGCATACGTTTGATGAATGTTCCGGTTAGCTTGAAATCATGAACAATACTATAGACGAGGAATATGGCAATAAATACCACTATGAGAAATTGTATAAATTGTGCCAATTGCATCAATTCAAGCGGATACATTTACCACCGAACCTCCAACCTTTTATTTTAAATATCTGCCAATCCATGTAACTGGATGTAATATATTGTATGCTGGATTTGCAATATATTCAAGTATTTTATGAAAATTCCTATTGGATTTGTGCGGTAATGAAAGGTTACTGAAAAGAGAAGGGTTCCAGAACCTTCCAGCTCTGAAACCCTTCTCTAAATAATTCCTGCGGAGCAAATTAATGTTGGATATTTGCTTCGCAAAATCCTTGGTGGGAACTGTAGGGCTCGAACCTACGACCCCCTGCTTGTAAGGCAGGTGCTCCCCCAGCTGAGCTAAGCTCCCAAATCGGATGTCAGAAGCCAGAGGTCGGAAGTCAGATTTACGATAGCTTTAAAGTCTTCCTAAATTCTGACATCTGGCCTCTGGTCTCTGACTTCTGTTTTGGTGACCCATAGGGGATTCGAACCCCTGTAGCCGCCGTGAAAGGGCGATGTCTTAACCACTTGACCAATGGGCCATATCAGACGTCAGATGTCGGAAATCAGATCAAATACTGCTGAATTCTGACCTCTGACATCCGGCTTCTGAATTCTGTTTGGTAGCGGCGGTCGGATTTGAACCAACGACACTGCGGGTATGAACCGCATGCTCTAGCCAACTGAGCTACGCCGCCATATAATCGCGAAAGCTACAACTAACGCGCTTTATTATTGTAGCAGATAAATTATTGTTACGTCAATAGGAAAGTTTTGAATTACTTTCGCTAGAAATTTTTACTAGAAATTTTTTCTACCTTTACTTTGATTGTATCAAAATTTATTGAAATAGTTTAAACCTGGGGGTATAATGAGAATACTTTATGAGGGAATAACCCTCAAATAACGGGGTGGTGCGATGCTTCAGATATATAAAACAGTTAATGATGAATTGAAGCCTGTAGAAAAATTCGAAGACGGTGTATGGGCCAATCTCGTAAATCCAAGCGAAGAGGAGATTATTAAGGTTTGCAGCGAAATGGAAGTCGACCCGGAGTACTTCAGAGCAGCCCTGGATGAAGAAGAACGGGCAAGAATCGAGCATGAAAACGGGCAATTCCTCATCATCGTTGACGTTCCTGTTATCGACAAGGATGGTATAAACAATTTATACTCCACCATTCCAATGGGCATCATTCTTTTAAAGGATGCCATAATTACCGTTTGTCTGAGAGAAAATACCATTATCAAGGATTTCGAAAAGAAAAGGATCAAATCCTTTTATACATATTACAAAACACGTTTTGTGTTCCAACTGCTTTATAAAAATGCTGCACAATATCTCCAATATCTCAAATATATAGATAAAGCCAGCAGCCGGATTGAAAAGGATCTGCACAAATCAATGAAAAACAAAGAACTCATCCAGCTGCTGAAGCTGGAAAAATCTCTGGTTTACTTTTCCACATCCCTCAAAGCAAATGAAATTGTGCTGGAAAAGCTTCTAAAACATGAAGCTGTAAAAAAATATCCCGACGACACTGATTTGCTGGAAGATGTAATAATTGAGAACAAACAGGCTATTGAAATGGCCAACATATACAGCAGTATTTTAACAGGCATTATGGGCGCCTATGCATCCGTGATTTCAAATAATGTGAGCATAGTGATGAAATTTCTGGCGTCCATCACTATCGTGATGGCTATACCGACTATGGTGGCAAGCTTTTTTGGAATGAACGTCCTGATACCCTTCAAGCTGGCGGACTACCCTCATGCTTTTGCTGTTGTGATGGGCGTTGCCGCCGCTTTGTCCATTATTTCCGCAATAATATTGGCTAAAAGA
Source organism: Ruminiclostridium sp. (assembly GCA_012027035.1). GTDB lineage: Bacteria > Bacillota > Clostridia > Acetivibrionales > DTU013 > MnB-11. The sequence goes on from VEPD01000459.1 coordinate 19,267, forward strand.
AAAATGTTCTAATGGTCAGTAAAAAATAGTAACTCAACTTTCCCACCCCGTGTGATTCCCACGTCGCTACCGCTCCTCGGAATGACAAAGTTATATTTATGTCATTGCGAGCGGAGCGCGGCAATCTCGCTTTTGCCTCAATTACCGGCTGGGAAAGTTGTGATAGTAATATCTTCTAGACAAATCATATTTTTTCAGTCAAATACGTCCAGTAGCG
>VEPD01000333.1 GCA_012027035.1 Ruminiclostridium sp.
ATGGAAAGTTTTTGGGGCAAGCTGAAACAGGAATGGTTAAATGATCAACATTTCAGGACACGTGAAGAGGCTAAAGCAGCTATATTCTGGTATATAGAGGTATACTATCGTAGGAGACGGCTGCATGCGAGTAATGGTTACAGGACTCCAGAGGAGTACACGGTGATCGCCGCGAATTTTTGAATCGGAATTCCGCTACGCTCCATTCCGATTCAAAAATTCGCAATAGAGCAAAATATCGAGCAATTGTATGAATATTAAAGGTTACTTGATGTTTTCAGTGTCTAAATGTCGGGGACAGGGTCATCGGCTAGTAAGCATTCCCGTTTCTCCTGCCGTCGATATACTTGGATACAAGCTTGTTGAAAATATATACTCCTGTGTATTTCTCATTTCGGATAATGTTGTGGAGTGAGTTTTTCCCGAAGCTGCCTCCGGTCTTGGTCTTATACCCCTGATGATTCAATTCCTTGATAATTCTGTCATATCCGCTACCTTCATTGTACATCCGGAAAATAAGTCTTACAGCATCGGCTTCCTTTTCGTTAATAACAAGCTTTTTTGTCGAAGGGTCGACATCGTAGCCGAGAGGCGGCAATCCTCCTGTGTGAAGCGCTTTGATGGCATTTTCATTCATGCCCTTTCTGACCTCACGGGAAAGATTCTTACTATAATACTCAGCCATAGCTTCAAGCACGGATTCAAGGATTATGCTCTCAGGGCTTTCGTCATCAAGATACTCAAGAATACTGACAAGAGAAACCCCATGACGCTTCAACTCCATACGATAACCGATACTGTCCTGCCTGTTCCTTGCAAAACGGTCAAGCTTGTGAACCAGGACTACGTCAAAGCTTCCATCCTTTGAATCCTGTATCATCCGCAAAAACTCCGGACGGTTATCAGTCATGGCGGATTTTGCCCTGTCGATATATTCGGCTTTTATAATAATATCATTCTTTTTTGCATAATCCCTTATTGCTCTTAATTGCGCATCAATAGACTCATTACGCTGGTTATCGGAAGAAAACCTTGCATACACTACTGCACGAACAATTTGCTTTCTGGAACGTATCTTTTCTACGATTCCCATTTGCTATCTCCTTTCGTTTGTTACTCACCCTGCTGAAAGGCAACCGGTCAAACGTTTTCGTCACAGCCGTCCTTCGGTTCGAAAATACTGTCCAGTGCAAGTAAAACAAGCTTTGCATCCGACACTATATTTCCTCTGGATACTTTTATTACAGCGTTGACGATTCGCTTATCCTTTTCATAAGCTTTCATATTTTGCTCCTCACCGCTCAGGCAGGAAACGAAAGAATATAGCTCAAAACTTCATCGATATTCATTTGTCAAGGTTCATCCAAGCATTAACATCTCAATTTGTATTATACCCGAACCTGTCACGTTCCTCAATACCCGAGCCAAAATTATACAAGATATAAGAGATTTCCCATAAGAAATACGAAAACCCTCAGTACACATGCCTGAGAATTATAAAATTGTTTCTTTAAAAAATGAAAACCGCAGTCTGTAAACTACGGCTTATATATTAATTATATTGATATCTTTATATCTTGACTTCCCAATATCCCTGCTTTCTCCCACCTTTTCGTTCGATCATCATTTTGTCCCGCAGTTTCTTTATTATACGTTGCACCTGCCGCTCGGTAACATTCAATGATTGCGATAATTCAGGGATTGTAATGGCGTTGTTTTTTTTGATTATATTGTAGGTTTTTGCTTCCATATCAGAAAGAATGCTCCTGGTCATTTCATTTTCTTTCCCGACATCTTTCCCGACTTTCCCGACATTCATGTCGCGTTTGAATGTCACTTTAAAAAATCCTTGCGTATTGAATACCGGTTCTTCAAGCCCTGCTGCCATCATGGCGTTTCTTATCCTGCTGATACCCGTCCCCATTTGTTCAATGTAGTGAATCCGGTGAAGCAGGCTTGCGATAACCGGGTTTCTCGCAACACTTAAAGTACCGAAGTTTTCTGAGGTTATGCCCTTTGGAAGCCCGCCCGGATTGGTAATTTCCACACGGTCGTCAAATATTTCAACCATAACGCGTGCGCCTTTTTCAAAATAACTGCGATGACATGCGGCATTAATAACCACTTCACGCAAAGCGTCTTCCGGTATTTCAAGGATGTTTTTGCGACGGACTTCTTTTATCTCATAACTGAGCTTCAAATTACGTTTTAGGAACAGTACAGCTTCATCTATGTTATTAACCATACCGCCGGAAAATTCTTTTGCATCAAGTATATAAGCCTTGTCCATCCCCTTGTAAAGTCCGCAGACAATATTTGCATGCTGATAAACCGTATCTTCCCCGTTATTTCTGAAAAACAAGGCTCCAGCGTTGGTATACACAGCTTTTCCATCCACAAGCTCAATGCAGCCCAAGTTTCTAAGTATATCATTTCTAGGCAGAACATCACTGATACCGGCAATTTTTAGAAAATCTTTATATGCCTTATCATTAAAGTTTTTATCAACAGCCAAATCAGTCTGTACTATGGAATCATATCTTATTTGCCCTTCACTCTGAAAGAATTCAATAATATCATTCCGTTCAAGCTTTTGCGAGTTGGGACCAGACCGCATAAAAAAGCCTCTTGAACAGGAATACGGCTTGTCCTTCCCTTGAGGTACATTAATTATAATGATGTTCTCATGTACGGCTATATTCACTGATATTTGCGGTTCAATTTGATTAATAGTATCCTGGATTCTTGAACGGGCAGAATTACTTGTATCCGTCCCTACGATACGTCCTTCATCACTTACGCCGATAAAAATCCGTCCTCCGGAAGCATTCGCAAAGGCACAAACCTCCTGGGCTATTGTTTTATCCGGGCTTGCTTTAAATTCAACAGTATAACCCTCTCCATCCGACAGGATAGCTTCCAAATCTTTAATCATTACCACAAAAACCTTTCATTTAAATTGCTAATGTCAATTCAACAGCCATTAAATTTATTCGTTTACTGTTAAATTTAAGCACAATTAGCATTCAAGAATAAGGTTATTCTGTATATTATTATTTGTCAACTCCAATTTATAAATTATCCTTACATTTATTGGTACATCAAATATTTGAAATTATTAAAAAAATCAGTATGCCATTATGAAAATAGCAGGCAGATAAGCATATACCTGCCTGCTATAGTTGGCATATATGCATCGTATTTGCAGCTTGCATCCCCGACACAGGGAATATCTCAGGCCACCTGTGGTTAACAGATGTCATAAAAGCCGCTATAGCATTCTGTCAGACTACGGCGCACTTTTCTCTCCATTATAATGGCGAGCCGGACCCTGGGAACCAACCTCGGCTATCCGGAAGTATCATTATACCCAACTGCAGGTTATGGCAGTTCAGAAGTACCACTCCTGATTTTGATCCGGCTTGTATGGTATATTGAAACAATTTATACATAATGTTTGCTTTTCCTTATACCACAAGTCCTATCGCTCTCAGACAATAATCTGGTCGTCGCGTGCCTGTCATGCTGCTAACAATTTTGTTGTTTGCAGTGGTAATGTACCTACGATATTGAATATGAAATTTTCAAAGTCCAATGAGGGAAAAAGTCCCTCACTTATATAGGTAAAAAAACAACAGACTGTCCCACTATATTATTCATTTTTTTCAAATAAATCAAAAAGCTTTTTTAAGATTATGGCTTTTTGCCTTTGGACACTTGATTTCGGAATGGAAAGCATATCCGAAATCTCTCTAATGCTTCGATCCTTAAAATAAATTTCTGTTATAAGGAACCGTTCATATGAAGACAACCCCGACATACACTTCCGCAGTTTCTGAACCATTATTCTTGATATAACCTCATCCTCCAAGGTTCTTGAAGCGTCCATCATTATCAGTTCAACAGGAACTCCATTGTCCCGTAAATCTTCATAGGATAGTTCTTTCACGAGACGTTTTTTATTGTTATATTCCTCATTCCACTTATGCTTGTAGTAAGCCTTGTACACATCTTCACTCACCTGTACAATGCCGTCTCTTGTTTTTATATGAAATTCCTTCATATCGACTCCTCCGTTTCGATGTTTTGGATTTGCATCAAAACAGAGGAACCTATGGGTAACGGCTATAATACCAGAATCCTATTTTCAAAGGATTCTCCTTCCCAAGCCTGAAGATAACCGATAAACATTCATCCGGAGGCTTAAATCCGGAGCCCGTATTGGTAATATAGCGAATGAAAACTTGAGTCCCGAAAAAAGGGCGCAAAAAAAGCACCTAAGTCAAAAAACACTTCCGGTGCTTTCAACAGCCTGGCTTATTTACATTAATTATTGATCCTCTAAACTTTTCATCCGCCTTTAATTGAATTTTAGCGGATTCCAGCTTATTGCAGGAGTGTTAACTTTTGTAGCCCTAAAATGTAAAAGGGGTGATGTTTTATACCCCCTGATTATAGTGTAAAGTGTGCTAATTACTATGTTATTTAGTAGCAGAGATAGAATTGCCGCCTTTAAAATACAATTTTCATTAAAAGGGATATACCTTTCTTATGCACCTTATCAACCTCATCAAACATGCTTTCATAAAAGTCAATACTTGCTTTTCGTCTCTCTTCTGCAATCATTTTGGCCTTATTTGTAAAAAACTTATCGTATACATTTTTCAGCTTCCAATTATACTCATAAAAAAAGGAAGGCTCATTATCCATGGTACCCATAGATACATTTCCATTCTCATCTACAGAGTAAAGCTGCCTGGATACTATTCCATTATACATTAATGTTCTTGCTATGCCCATAGTACCGGCTGCATCAAGCTTGTCCGCATCAAATAGAATCTTTGCTTCAATACTAACAGGCGGATTGCTGCTTCTGTAACGATGAGCAGCAATACAATCCCTTACATGGGAAGCTTTATTACCATCCCAGCCAATCTCCAGCAGGTAATCATAAGCCATGTCAGCGCCAACAACTGCATGATCACGCTCAGGGTCTTTGAACTGGGCATCACGTCCAATATCATGCAGCATAGCAGCAGCAACTAAGACATCTTTATCTACAGCATAATCAACAGCCAGATCCAAAACAGTATATAAAACGCGGTAAATATGCTGTCTGTCATGCGCTCCGTCATTCATACAAGATAGCATATATTTTTCTATTTCCATATACATTTCTTTCGTCATTCTGCTTGCTCCTCCAGTTTCTTCACAATGCTTTCAGAAATCATCTTTTGAGTAATATTCCTGATTTCACTTCTCAAATCTGCAAGAACAGGAAACCCTTTGCTTTCTTCATCTCCATAAGTCAGATTCAATTCATATTCCAACGGAATCCACGAACTTATCGGAGCCTCGTTATGCTGGATAACTGCCTCAAGCTTATCCAACGCCTTGAACAACCTTGCCTCTTTGGTATCCTGTTGTCGTATTTCATTAAATAAGCTAAGCATGCTTTCCAAATCGGATACATCCAGTAAACCAAGTATTTTATTGATCGCTTCCGTTTCATTATCCTCATGCTCCTGATTTTTTAGAAAAGTTGGTATGTCTCCTGTGACAGCCTCCCCTAAATCATGAAAAAGGCACATCAACAGAACCTTCTCCATATTATAATCAGGAAAGTCTTTTCTTAAAAGCCAGGAGAATACAGCGAGTCTCCAACTATGCTCGGCAACACTTTCCTGCCTCATGGAAGATGTCCATGAATGCCTCAGGTTGCATTTCAATTTTTCAGTTATAGCAAGAAACTCCAAAAGCGCTTTTGAATCCATTCTTTCACCCCTCAAAATAGATGTGTGTTTCTACTTCCTCTGCCAATGAAATGTTTCGACTATTCTCATATGCTCTGATTAGGGTTATTAATGTTTTATAAATTTGAGGATATGTACTGTTTTCTGGAAAATCATCAAAAAGCTTAACCTCTTCAATTTCATAGTCCAGAAGCTCACCAAGCTTTTCTGCATAGATATAAAAAAGTCGTCCATAAGAAGAACTACCATCATTGCAAACTTCATAGTCACAAATAATCTCTAGCCCTTCCTTTATTATTCCCGTTTCCTCATACAATTCCCGAAGAGCTGCAGCTTGAGTACTTTCTCCGCCCTCTATATGCCCACCTGGCATTTCCCATGTATTTCTCTCTTTATGCCTTACAAGAAGCCATTGACTTTTAAATTTCACACATATAACAACAAATTTCAGGTCTTCCTCATTAGCCTGCCCAGCCTTGTGTACTTTGATATGCATCTATCTGCTCTCCTCATGTTTTAAGCTTTGCTCAGTTTTTGTCTGATAAATTCGTGAATAATTCCACTCACAGGTGGGCTCAAGTTCTCAGGTATATCATTGAATGGAAACCACCTGAGTTCGGAAACTTCAGCAGTGTCTGCACTCAATTCTCCTTCGAAATCATCACATACATATACGGTGTCGACATTATATACTTCGTCTCCATGTGGATACACATAATAAAGCTCAGGACCAGAAAAGACACCGAAAAGATTCATTGAATTAACCTTTAATCCAGTTTCTTCATAGAGTTCTCTCTTTGCTGCATCTTCCAAGCGTTCACCCAATTCAATGCATCCTCCATGGTAACCCCAACAGCCATTATCCTTCCGTTTCTGCAGCAAAATACATCCATTGCTAATAACAATTATACTGGCTCCACAAATCAACAGCGGTTTTGTTCCTATCATTGACCTCATGCTTTTAACATAGTTGTTCATAAAATCATATCTAATCCTTTCTATTTATCAATATCCCTATCACTCTTTCCAAACCTCCAAACGCCCATTCGTACCAATAATTCCTGTTTCACAATGGTTCCATGAGCTTTTATCATAATTCAAAATCTTTCCCCCGGCTTTTTGAAGAATATAGCCACCTGCAGCCTGTCCTTCCATACTGCAGCCAAAATCTATAAATGCGTCGATTCTTCCGCGGGCAACATTACATAGATTCATAGCTGGTGAAAGCAATCCCAAACCCTTCAGGCAACCATCAAATACAGTTCCCCACTCGAATGGTATCTGTCTATATTCTTAAAATTTGCACTAAAGCCAAACACAACTCTAGCCTCATACAATAGACTTGTCGTTGAAACATGGATTGGCACGCCATTGCAGAATGCCCCGGATTTTTCTTCATATGCCTCAAATAATTCCTCTGTAACGGGACTATAGACCGCAGCGAATATAATCCTACCTTCCCTTTCCAATGCTATGGAAGTGCAGAAATACGGCACTCCAAAAATAAAATTTGTAGTTCCATCCAAGGAATCCACTATCCATCTCTGTTTACCAGATTCGGCCCCACCTGTTTTGAGACCAGTTACTGATATTAAGACTTTACCAAGGCATTGACAAACGCTCTAATATATCCTTTCTAGATAATACTTTTGAGCATAATTCCCACTTTTGTTCATTTGGAAGTATTGATGTTTGATTTCGAAGTTCAAAAACATTTTTTGCCTGTTCACGTAGATGTATGTATTTATCCATCATTTCTTCTAATTTTTCTATATTCTCAATCCATTCATCTTCTATAGTATCTGGTAATCTTCCAAAAATATCATACTTATCTTTCAATCTACGTGATAAAACTTGATATATTTTCTCATCTTGAGTATTGTTGTAGACTAAGTTTAGCATATCAACATTTCTTCTTACTTGACCAATACGCTTTATACGTCCTAATCGTTGTTCCAATCTAGAAGGATTCCAAGGTATATCTACATTGATTAGTGTACCTAATGTCTGGAGGTTAAGCCCTTCACAAGCCGCATCAGTTGCAACAACAATGCGTATCTTCCTTCTTTTAATAGCAGTTTTAATATCTTCTCTTTCTGCAGAGTTAAAATCATTATTACTGAAAAGGCCACTTTTACCTAATCCTGCATATACTGCAATTATTTCGTTCGGCAGTGTTTTAGCAAGCATAGCTGCAATCCAAAACACTGTATCATAATATTGACTAAATATTATTGAACCGTGTTCTAACCACGTTTTACCATCTACTAAATGTCTGGTAAGAAAATATATTATTGTAGTCAATTTCGGATCTTTTGCTTCAGTACGAGATAATTCCGATATAATAGTCTCTAAATATGACACTTCATTTTTTGTAAGGCCTGTTAATGCTTCTGCTAAATATTCAGCATCTTCTTCGTCATCCAAAAATTCTCTATTAAGCATTCTTTCAGCTGTCGATTTACCTGAAGCAAAGCTTGAACATATCCGTTGTAAAAGCATTGTCTTTATAAAACCAGCTATTTTAGTCCTTTCTTTTAATTCCTCAGCAAACCTTTCAGCTGCTTGATAAGCTAAATCGAACGGGTGATTTGTCATTAATCCAAGTCCGGAAAAATTCGCCCCTAGATACGCAAAAGCATCAATATTTATATTCGGGTGAATATTTACACCAATTTTCTCTAACAATCCTTGTTCTTCAAGCGTTTCACGTTGTCGTAAAACAGTATGTCTAATTATTGGGTTATTGTTTTTTAAAAATTCAACGTCAAATACCTGTCTAACATTTTCTTGTGCAAAATATCCAAGATCACTAAAAGGACGATTACTAAAAAACGAATGATCCCCAATACCCAATTGTTGTCTTAATGTTGCAATATATGAACTTTCAATTCCAGGTGAAAGCGGGTTACGTATTAACTCCCATGCTTCTTTTTCATCTACAGGAGTTTTATCCCCTTTTACAAATGGTAGAGCTTTTTCCCAATCGGCCCAGTAACTAACATTTTCACGGCCAAGGACAAAATCAACATTAGAGTTTAATATTTTCATAAGATCCCAAAGCTCATATACTTCTGTTTGTATCGGAGTTGCTGTTCCTAATAATATATTTTTTGTATGCGCACCTATTTTGAGCATGAAATCAAGCAGGTTATTAGGCTGATCTTTAATATCTCCTAGTCCGCCTCGACGTCTAGCCTTATGAGCTTCGTCTAGCACTATTGTTCCATAATATCGTTCTAACAAAACAGCTCGTTCTCTGGAATCATGGAAGATTAAGCCAGTTGAAACTATAGCTATTTGATAGGGACACCTTGCAATGTCATAAGGTCCTTGTGTCTTAATAAAGTGGCCATTTGAATCAAACCATATTTTCTTCGAAGATAGCCATACTGCACTTGGAACACCTAAACGATCATTCAATTCTGCTTGCCATTGCAGTGTCAAAGTTGATGGACAAAGTATAAGAACCGGGCCATCATTCAAAAGTACTGATAACGTTGCACTCGTTGCAAGTGATAAAGTCTTTCCTAAACCAACATCATCAGCCAATAAAAGTCTGACTTGTCCATAAGTTTCACGATGTTCCAGAAATATTGAGACAAAAGACTTCTGCCAAGATTGTAATTGCTCTCCACCACGATATATAGGTGATTCAACTAAAGCGGCAGCAGGCAAGTCAGTTATTCCAACTTCTGAAAGTGGAACCTCAATTCGTTCTGCAACTCGTTTTATTTCATTAACAATCACATCTGGAAGTGGGATAGCATCTTTCCAAAGCGCTTCAAATTCTTCTTCCACCCATGCGACACCATCAGAAGAAGTATCCTCCCAAAGTATTTCATAATTCTTTGTATATGCACTTTTTGTTTCATTTATTGATCCAAGAAAGCATGTTTTACCTTCATTTGTTTCAATTACTCCGGCTTTTCCATGAAGAAACACTTTATCTTTGGGTACAATTCGTATTTGAATATTTCCTTTTATCAGCAACTCATAAAGTTTTCTATAGCATTCACGATTTAATAAAGAATCTATTCCAATTGGCACCTGATTCCAAAGCTCTTTTAAGGCCACTTCTCGAGCAGCCTTTGACACAGTTATATCTAAAGCATCTAATTCACTATTACAGACAATACGAACATCCGGTATAGTAGTAATTTCTTCACCTACCAATTCAAATATTGAGCTTCGAAAATACCCTGCTATGCGTAAATATGATCTAGCATGTTTTAATTTTTTTGACAAGAAAATATTATCTAATCGCTCTCTTCGTGAAGAATACCTATTAATATCACTCATATAGACACCTCAAATATGCTGATTTTTCACAAGATCACGAAGTATACGGGCAGCACTAGCTTCATTTGATCTGATGTTTTCTAACCTCTTTGCTAGATAGTCAGATAGTTCGACTATTAATTCACGAATGCCTTGGTTATAATAACCTAAAATATTAATGGCAAGGTGGGCAAGTACCTCGTATCCATCAATATTCTTTACTATTTCCATTAAAGCATAGAGTATTCCACGTAGTACTGTATTTGCAAATTCAGAATCACCTGACATTTCAGAACGTCCCAACTCAACAGCACTCTTTAGCCGAGCAGAATTAGCTTTTTGGCTTGCCAAAAATGGTTTGTAGTCTTTTACTTTAAATGCTTTAGCAAAGTTCTGGTAATTATCCAGCGTATTAATTCCTTTTGCTTCAAGATCAAAAAGCTTAAGATAAAAACGCTCTGATGGTAATAACTTATCCCAATTTGTTTTATGGATTCCATTTGGTACAAGACATTGGTTTGCAATATCAACTGCAAATTCTATCATTTCGTCTACGAAAGTCTTTTGTCCTACAATTCGAGGCCTAATAGCTTCTATAGTCATATCCCTACCATCAATTATAGCATAACGTGTTAAAACTCTTAATGCTGCTGCATACCCCGCCATTTGAATATCAGCATCTTCAAAAAGATTTTCATCTCTATAAAATCCTTTAGCCTCTTGGTTAAGCCCGGATAAAGCATTTACCTGCATCTCAACCTCTTCTTGGATCTCCCAAGCAAGATCGCCGCGTGAGGCTTTATATACGCCTTTACGTTTGCGCAGTATAAGTAAAACAGTTCCTTTTACATAACTACCCTCTCGTAACGCACTATCTGTCTCTGTAACTACATACCATGCTGCTGTTACCTGCAAACCTGCTGCCCATACTATATTTGCCATATCTGACCAAATAGAACCTGATTGGTGGGTGAACATTATAATCTGTATCCCATTTTCCGGCATTTTTTCATTCATCTTTTTGTATGCTGCTACCATTCCCTGTCTGAAAGATTCATCCTCACCTTTAATAGAAAGAGATCTACGACTGTCCCATATCCAATTTTTAAACTCTTTTGTTGGATTTTTTCTTAACCATGCGATAAAAAATTCAAATATTTCTTCGTATTTAACTGCATCACCATATGGTGGATCAGTAATATAAATATCATTTTCAAAAGGAACACTATCAGCAGTTGCACAATTTATCATCAAATTAACTTCATAATTAATAGGGAAAGATTTATATTCTGCCGGAATAAAAGATGTAATAGATGATGTTGCTCTACAGCCGTAATTAAATAAAGTGTTAATAGCCTGATTGTCAAAAACAGTTGAAGTTGCTCCAGCTCTCCCTGGTCCAGGTGCTGGATTCCATCTTGTACATTTACAACTCACATTCAGTACTTGTCCAAGAACAAATGGCATATCTGGACTCTCGTTTTGCATTAGCAATGCTCCAACTAATAGTTGTCGTGGATTGAATAAATGATGCCAATACGTCCAACCCCTTGTTCTTATTGGTTCACTTGTCTTTTCACCTGGTTCTATCCGCATATCAGGAATCCAACCTATATTTTGCCATTCGACCAAGTTTTTAGAAATATAATTTTCAACAACTTTTTCTCTACTTAAATCTGCTTCTGTAACTGAGCAGAATTCATATACCTCTTGAACATTACCTGTTCGATGATGCAATTCCTCACGTACCCACTGAATTGCATAAAGCCGTTCTTGGAAAATATCCTCTTTCCTTGGTTTAAAGTCACTTTTCTCCCAAGGTCGTATTTTGTTGCCGATTGAACCATCTTCTTTCCTATAATCGCCACGTAATGTAGAAATCTTAGTTCGATATTCTTTTCCGTCAATCGCATGAATCATATAAGGTTCTTGACCACGACCATCAGAACGAATAGTACCTTTCTCAGCTTCCATCAAATCCTTATCGTTTACGTTAGAACGAATAATAATATCATAACATTTATTTTTCGTATCAGGAGCCAATTCGGCAATTACTTTGTAGCCTTTACTGACTATACATGAAGGCATCAAAGGGACTTTCCAACCAGTTTGAGGGCATACAACTTCCATACAATAAAGGTATACTTTAGCTCGTCTGCCTTTTTCATCAGCTTCTACACCAAGTTTATCTATCTCATTTTGTAAATGATTTGACATTTTTTTCTGCATGCAAGTCAGTAATTCACGATCTTTCAAGGAACCTCCTACTATATTAAAAGCTCCCCATGTAAGCATACAAGCAATCGGATTGAGATCGGAAGCATAAACATCACAACCCAAAAAGGCAGCCTCAAAAGGAATTTGTCCAGAACCACAAAAAGTATCTGCAATTCTTGGTCTATGGCCAAAACGCATAATACCTATTTGTTCAATTAATTCAGGAAATGAATGAGCATCAGTGCCCAAATGGGTATTTACATCATTCCATATATGATCATGGACGTCAAGACAGCATTCAGCACGACTTGATTTGTCAACCATTTTACGATAATTCCATTGTGGCAATGCTTGTTTCTCAATCTGACGTTTCATATTCTCAGATATATCACTTCGCCAACTAATATTTGGCAACTTACCATTATGCATTCTATAATCCCCAAGGTTGAATGGAGCAGTTTCTGGCAAAGTCCTTTCTGGTTCAACTGTGAAGTAATCATAAATGCATGGTAATGAAATGCATTGTACTAACTGCGATGGTCTAATACGGCCAAAACGGATAACAAAAGACTCATCATCCATTGCCATTAATTTCTCAAATATTAAGAGATCATCTTTAGGGTTGGCAGTAGAAGGAAGCAAGCAGCCTAGTATGCATGCTTTGTTAAGTATAAGAGGTTTACGGCCTTTCCAATAACTTCCTAAAGCCGTAAGCGTCTTCCCTTGGCCTGCCATCTGTTCCTTATAAGATTCAGCAGAAAGCTTTTGAACTGGTAAAAGCTTTTCAATCAATGTTGGTGTATCTTTAAGAGAAAATGGAATTATTTCCTTTTTGCTATTCATCTTTACCTTCCCAATTTAAAAGTGAAATTTGATAAGGATCATCTATTGGCCTATGACGCTTTTTAGATGGTTGCCCTTTAATACCATCCGACAACGCAAAATATAAGGCTTTTCGCCAACCTCTATCTTTATCATCAGGAATACCCGCTTCAGCAACTGTCATTGAGAATAACCACCATCGTTCTTCAGGACGAAGTGCAGTCCATTTACTACAAATAACTGGTATCTCTTCGGCGGTTGCCTTTTCTGCAGCCCATGCCAAAACGCATAATTCTTTTCCTAACAATCGATCAAGGAGATTTTTGCCGCATTTCCAACGGCTTGTAGTAACTTTACGAGCTTTTAAACGATCATTGAAATCTTTACGTGCTGTTTCAGCTATAGCAGTCCATATATTACGAGGCAGGATAACTCGTTCCTCATTATGAGGAAGACCATTTTCGCCCCCATAATAACCATAATCTTCAGTTATATATACATCACCCTGCTTAGACGCTGGTATATTAACATAGAAAACGTGGGCACCATATTCATCGGGTGCACCAAAATCGATTGTCTTCATATTGTCTTTCATTGTTCAATCTCGCCTTCTCGAATGTCAATATTTAAGTTCTGTGTAAACATTTTTAAGTCATAACCAGTCGAAAAAAATGCTTTCCGAAAAGTCATAGTTACAGGGGTCGTAGCATCAAATTGGTTTAAAACGGTTGTAAGTATTGATTCAATATAAATTGCTGTTACTTTTATATCACCAACTACTACCTGAACAGCTTGGGCACCTTGTCCAACTGTAAGCATTACATTTTCAAAGCATATTTCTCTTTCTTTTGCTTCATTCAGACCACTGAAAGTTTTACCACGTGAATCCAGTTTTTTACCATTACGGGTATTTATAAGTCTAGCAGCTTTAAGATCGTCAATAACAACACCTTGTTGATTTTTAGCAACAAAGTGAAATTCCTGCTTTGCCTCTAAGCCTTCACATTCTGCAAATGCTCTTATTATTACTTTATCATCTCCTATTACAAACTTTCCTGTATAGGCTGCCCCTTCTCTTGGTTCACTGCCATCTGTAGTGTAACATATACTGCCTTTTGGAGTTACATTTAATTCAACTTTACGTTTCCCGTCTTCATCGAGCAATTTACATCTAAGTACCAATTTATTATACCAAACGACTGGAGTACCTGTTTCATACTGATTTGAGGGATCTGCAATTAGGAATGCCACCCGAAGAGCATTGGTATGTAAGTATTGATCAGTGAGAATTGAACTGTTTTCTGATACATGACCTAATTGAGAATAATAAATTTTTGGTGCTGGACCAGCATTAAGAGGATTAACTTGTAACCGTACAAATCCTTTATCATCTGGCTCGGTTTCCGTAATAATCTGAACAGATGTCTTTTTCTTTTCAGGTGCTTTTGATATATACCCATTACCAATATCCTCCCAAAGTCCACGATTACATGCCAAAATCTTTAATTGTTCTATGCCCCTTGGAGGAAGCCATGGCATTCCTGATTGTTCAGTCTGACGATCCAATATATCACTCCATCTAGCTTCATTTTGGTTTTCCGGCCAGAGAAGAGTTTCTGCCTTATCTCGTATAGCATCAAAATTGGCTTCAATATCTAAGTAGAGTTTTATCGGATCTTTTATTAGCGTCTTCTCAATTTGATCCTCTCCATTGAAGACTTTTGTTGTATCTCTAGTCATATCAAGCGGTTTATGTACTAATTGGGCAGGTTTACCTGGCCTTTGAATTGGAAAGAAAACTTTGTCAAAAAGGCTGAAAATAGTTGTTATAAAATCCTGATCATATTGTTTTTGCTTATCTTCAAGTTCTGCTCGTTGCAGGTGTCTTTCAGTAATTCGTGTCCCTGCCTTTTGGGCTGCAAACACCTGCCTGGCCGCTCTCTCAATACTTCCCATTTGAGTTTTATCACCTGTTAATACACAAATATTATTTTTTTGAGTAAGACTATCAAAATATCGTTGTACCTCTTCTGGCGGCACTTTGGAATCAGGACTTACTACTATAAGGACACGAGCTTTTCTAACCTTATCTGATATTTCATCAAACTTTGGCAATGGTAAAACCTCATCATATCCTGTTTTTCTTATAGGTTTGAACATACTGATAAATTTGGATCTAATTAAATCCTCGACCTGATTTTCTGGTGCATCATGGGCAAGGCTTTGGAGAAGTTTTGTCAAATTCTCTTGCCTATCAAAATAATATCTCCCTTCGGGAGTATGATGCAAATACCATGCAGATGTTTCCAAAGCCTCAAAAGCAGAAACAAAATCTGATGGACTATTAAATGGAGTAATTAGGCACTCCACCATTTCTTCCTTTGTAAGCCCTTTGACTGCATTAACCGCTGTCGAAAGACTAGCTGTAAGTAATAATGCACTGGCCTGAGTTGCTGCATCATTGCCAATATTAAGATCTATTATTTGAGCATGGGAGGCAGAATTTGCATCCCATATATCTTTTGCTATGACATCTCTCATTTCGGAGATTTCAGATAATTTTTCTCGAACTTCTGAAATTGAAAGATTAAAATGCTGTGGGCCAATTAAAAAAACATCATTACTTTTCCGTTCCCAAACAGATTTTAATAGCCTTGAAACAAGCTCCAAAAGTCCTCTGGTTTGTTTAAACTTCTCATTTTCTTTAAATAAGGCAATCAAGTGTTTCAACTGTGGATGAAATGGATATGTTTTTACAATTTCATCGGATATTGCTTCTGCTCCTCTATTTGCAACTTTTGCCTTTGTAGCTTCTTCTAGCGCTCTCCCATAAAGTGAAGCAATATCTTCTATTTTGCTTCTATCAGGAAGTGATTTAAAAAGCCTTTTATGTAAGATATCATAAACTTCATTCCCTTCTAAGTCAACAGGTGTGATATTACGCTCCTGACGACCTAACTCTTTGCGAGCATCTTCCAATGCTTTATTTATTAATCGCATTCCTGAATCGTATGTTGCTGCAAGATCAGAAACAACAATGCAAACCTTTGCCTTTTTACCTGCTGCTGTTAGCATATTAGCAAAAGCACGCGTCGCAATGTCTGCAACAGTCCCATTCCCAATCTTTTGTGTGTCCAGGTAATGGAAATAAGGTGGCATTTCATCAAGTAAAATTAAAATAGGTTGGTTGTCATCAAAAAGCCTTAACCAATCTTTTTCATCAGGCGCACCTGGCCCAGCGACCCAAAAACTCCGAAATATTTCAGCTTTACCAAGTTGTTGAGCAATATCACCCCAAAAAAAGTGGACAGGATTATTACGGCCATTGAAAGCCACAACTTTAGCAGATTCAAACCCATCTATATATGAAATTTCAGCACATACTTTCTTTCTAAGTTCCGGAAGTCTTGCAAGCAATCCAAATCCTATTAAAAGATGCGTCTTTCCTCCTCCCATAGCTTGTTTAAGATGAAAAATGGACTGGCTAGACTTCCCCGCTAAACGAGCTATTCCTTCAGTTATAAGTGTTCTCATTCCATTAGTTATATGTGTCTTCTCAAAAAAAGTATTCCCGTCACCTTCAGAATTAATTAAATCTTCAAGTAGTTCAATTTGGTCACTTACATAAATTTCTAGTGCATTATCTTGCAACATGCAAGCATCCTTAACTGTCTGCGGCATATAAACCCCCACTTTCTACTACATAGTAGAAAATAATATTAATGAAGCCAAAACCATTTTATAACCTTTAACCAAACATATTTTCTTTTTAATACAATTACATTATTTATTCCACAAAAGGTACAAAACTCCTGCCTCACTTTTAGAATTATTAAATTATTCATAGAATGTAAAGGCTCCAAAAACACCATTGACTGACTTATTGCAGAGAGGAATAAAGAAAATACCATATTTAAATTACTAACTAAACCAATACATTAGTTTTGAACGTTATAAATTAACATCTTTTCCTGTTTATATTTCATCATCTCATCTGTACAAGAAGCTTTACAGCATCCACCCCATCGCTGTCAGATATACCCGGGGAAATCTCATATCCCATAATATTATCCGGAAATTCACGCCTTTGAAACAGAATTCTGAATTGTTCTTCAGCCATAGCCGCCGCATCCGGTCCATGGTATAACGCTGTTATTTCTCTTGCAAGCCTCATCTTGACATCACGCGGGTTCACATTGCCTGCGCCCAGTTCTTTCTCTATCGCAGCCAGCTCATCCGGATGGATATCGGTGACAAGCGCAAAATACCTTGTTATTATGCTATCAGGTATTGACATTACCTTTCCATACATATCGTTTGGTTCCTCATCTATACCGATATAGTTGCCAAGGCTTTTGCTCATTTTTTCAACTCCATCCGTTCCTTCAAGGAGAGGCATGAATATGGCAATCTGACTTTCCTGTCCATAGTCTTTTTGCAGGTTTCTCCCCATCAGAATATTGAACCGCTGTTCGGTACCTCCAATCTCAACATCCGCCTTCAATTCGATCGAATCATATCCCTGCATTAAAGGATAAAAAAATTCATGGATACCTATGCTTTCGTGTTCCTGAAACCTGTTCTGAAAATCATCTCTTTCAAGCATTCTTGCAACAGTACACCTGGAAGCCAACCTGATAACATCCGCGAAATTGAGCTCTGAAAGCCATTCACTGTTAAATCTCACTTCTGTCTTTTTCCGGTCAAGTATTTTAAAAATCTGTTTCTCATATGTCTCTGCATTTTCTACAACCTCCTCCCGTGTTAACTGCTTCCTTGTCTTTGATTTACCTGTGGGATCGCCGATCATTCCAGTAAAATCACCGATAATAATGACAGCCCTATGCCCTAAATCCTGAAACTGCTTGATTTTACGGAGAACCACGGTATGTCCAAGGTGGATATCCGGTGCAGTGGGGTCAAGTCCAAGCTTTACTATGAGTGGCATACCCGTCTTCTCCGCTCTCTCCAGTTTTCCTCTTAGATCGTCAATGCTTATGGTTGCCTCAACTCCTTTAGTAATGATTTTGATCTGTTCATCGATTGATATCATAACAATGCCCCTTTCATTATTTATATTAAATAAAAAACTCCCGCCATCTGAATCAATCAGAGGACGAGAGTCTTATTCCCGTGGTACCACCTCAATTTACCAATACTTTTAAGTAATTGACCTTATCGAGGACTAATGCTTTAAAGCACGCTATCCTCTAGCACTATAACGGGTGCAGAGTTCCGTCGGCAGCCTACTCGGTTTCATCCTTTTGGTGCGAAGCTCAGAGATGTATTCAGAATGATATTTTCTGCCCCTCTCACTTATCAGGGCTGGCGGCAAACAATATTTGCTGTCCACCCTGCATCCGGGTACTCTCTGTAGAAATATTAATTCTTACTTCTTCTCATCAATGCTTTAC
>VEPD01000295.1 GCA_012027035.1 Ruminiclostridium sp.
ATCATTGTCCCTTTGGGTTTGCCTGTCGTTCCTGAGGTGTATATTACATACGCCAGATTGTATGGGGTGTTTATATTATCTAAGTTTTCGCTTCCTTTATCTATTCCGGCAGGCAACTCGTCCAACAGTATCACTTCGCGGTTGAAGGCTTCCTGCGGCAGCTTTTCTTTGTTTTCGACATAAGCAATTCCCGGGATTTTCCTTAAAACCCCATCGTCAGGCAGTTTACCGCCGTTTTCTATAATTTTTCCCATCACTTCGCTTAATGTTATTTCTCCTTCGCCCAATACCACCAAATCAATATTGCGGTCTTTCAAAAGGGCGGCATAGCTGCTGGTGGCATATGGTCCCCCCGCTATTATCGGGACATTTACACCCCATTGCCTCAATGCCGATACCGTTTCATGGAGAAAATTTCTGTAGTAAGTCAATGTTCTTATTCCAATGACGTGCGGTTTGAAATCCTCGATCAGTACTTTCAATTCCTCATATGAGTCGAAGTCCACATACGATTTTGCAATCTTTCCAAAAACTTTTTCTCCGAATTCTTTATTCAAATATGTCATTAAATACATAAGTCCCAACGGGGGTTCTACAAGCCCATAAAGCATATTGCGCTTATCATCGCTAAAAAACTGTGATAAATCAAGCAGAAATATCCTTAATGAGCCTTCTTTATATTTTTGGGCCGGAAAATTTCTCCTGATTTTTTCATTTAAATTTTGTATT
The DNA here is from genome assembly GCA_012027035.1 of Ruminiclostridium sp. Lineage (GTDB taxonomy): Bacteria > Bacillota > Clostridia > Acetivibrionales > DTU013 > MnB-11. Next base: position 730 of record VEPD01000295.1, read on the forward strand.
GCAATATCATCTTCTTTTACGGACTCTTTAGCTGCCAGTTCGACCCTACTTATTCCTGCAAGACTGAGCAAATCGTCGAAACACTTGATTTCAGCCGGCAGATAACTGTTATATTTTTGCACCAGTTCAGCTTCAGTCATTATCTTCATCTGCAACGGCAGGACTTTGAGCAAGCGCTCTTTTGACAGAAAGTATTCGTTTAAAAATTCAGCCTGGTACTTGCGTGTAAAGCCTTTTGAAAATGGCAGCGTGTCTGGCAGTTCATGGTATGCTAGATCCGCCGACCGCTCTATGGCCTCTTTGGAAACCCCGTTTCCAACAGCTAATTTAGCCATGTCGGTATCAGGATATATTTTTAATATATGAACATAAGGAAAGTGCAGCCACTTTATACTCTTTATGAAGTCAAGCGTCATATTCGCTTCTTCTTCCGTTTCGGTAGGAAATCCGTGCATACTGAATAATTCAGTTATTACGTGGGGATATTTTGCCGTAAGATATTCGATATTCTCTTTCAGCTTTTCTAAATTGATATTTTTTTTGATTAACTTTTGCAGCCTCGGCGAGGCGGTCTCAAGGGCAAACGCTACATTCACTACTCCAGCCCTGACCATTAAGTCCATATATTCTTTTATAAGGATGTCTCCCCTTACCCCGTTGGGGAAAAAGATATGGACTTTTAAGCCGTTCTGTATTATTAGTTTGAAAAGTCTGCTGCTGTTTTCTACATTTAAATTAAATATGTCGTCTATAAATGCAAACCTACGGATACCTATATCATAATACATTTTCAATTCCCTGAAAATATTCTCCGCAGTACGGACAACATGGTTCTTGGGCCATATCTTATGGCAATAAGCGCACTGGTAAGGACATCCCCTTGTTGCTTGAATGGACATAGCATGTTTCACCATGGCCTGCCCTATATACCTGTTGTATTTCTCATAATCGACCAAACTTCTGTCGGGTATGGGTATGCTGTCCAAATCCTTTATCTGCGGTCGTATACAGGTGGCAATGGGCTCAACTGCATTTCTCCCCGCACTTTGCAGTAAATAAAATGGGAAATCCCTTGCCGTACTTTTTGTTGTTAATAAAACAAATGTCCCGCTGTCTTCCAGCATATACTTTATTCTTTCTGCGGGATACTCAGGGTCTATTGGCAAATATGCACCTCCCGCCTTCAATATCCCCATTATGCCTGTAATCATTTCAAGCGAACGCTCTGTCATTATCCCTTCTATACTGTCCGGTCCTATTCCCTTTTTCCTCAGTATCCTGGCAATCTGGTTTGCCTTCACGTTCAATTCTCTATATGTAAGTTTCTTGTCTTCACATACTACTGCTACATTGTCTGGTGTTTTTTCCACCTGTTCCTCAAACATTTCTTGGATAGTCTTTTCTTTTTGATAATCTGCCTCTGTATTATTAAATTCATAAATTATTTGATTCTTCTCTTCCTTTGTTAATATTTCAATATGTTTTATTAATACATCATGATCTTTCACTACACTTTTTGCTATTTCCTTAAAATTCCCTTCTATTTTCTTTAAAAAATTTCTATCGTAAACAAGAGCATTATAAATAAAGATTACTGCCAACTCGCTGTCGGGTACTGCAATAATATTTAAATCATAGTGTGTCTGATCAAATACTTCTACATCATCTATCGTAAATTCCAAGTCCTGTTTTCCTTTCAAATTTTGAAATTCTCTTTCAAAATTGTAATATGTAAAAGACATTATTTGACTAAACACATCATGTTTTAAAAGACTGTTTGATTGTATTTCGTACAATGGTAAAAAATCATATTTCTTGGATGAAAGTAATGACTCCTGGACCTGTTTTAATAAAAAAGAAAAGGACTTTATTGTATTACATTTTATCCTGACCGGTATAGTATTTATAAATAACCCGACCATCTTTTCAATACCGGCTACTTTATGCGGCCTCCCCGATACAACCGAACCAAATACCACATCGTCAGTATTGTTATACTTCTGAAGCAATATACCCCATATCGTTTGAAATGTCGTACCAAGCGTCACATGGTTTTCCTTTGCAACTGCTTCCAACCCTTTTGTCAGTTCTTCGTCTATTACAAAGCTGATTTTTTCCCGTTTATATCCTTTTTTTACAGCCATCCCGCCCTGTTTCGGCAATACTGCCTGCTGCTGGTAATCCTTCAGATATTCTTTCCAATATAAAGCTGCTTCCTCCTTATCCTGTTTCACCAGCCATTTGATATAACTGCTGTAAGGATAAACCGCTTCCAATTTCAAAGGTTTATTTTCCTTTAACGATTGGTAAATTGTAAAAAATTCTTCTATAATAATTGCTATACACCAAGCGTCCATCAATATATGGTGATGGCTCCATATTATTTTGTAGGTCTCTTTTCCTGTTTGTATTATCGATATCCTTATCAGAATATCCTTCGTCAAATCAAACCCTTTCTCCATATCCTTTCTTTTAAATTCTTCTATAAATAATACTTTCTCATCATCTTTTAACTGCGATATATCTTCGAAATATATATTGGCATGCCTTTCTTTCAGGACAACCTGTCTGGGTTGCTGGATTTTTTGGTAGACAAAACTCGTTCTGAGAATATCATATCTTTTAATTAGGAAATTAAAACTCTTTTCAAACAGCATTATATCCAGAGTTTTATTAATTGAAAAAAACAACTGGTAATAGTATGCCTTTGATTCATTATCTATTAATGAATGGAACAGCATTCCCTCCTGCATGGGCGTCAAAGGATATATTTTTTGAATTTTTGCCGTTTTATTCATGTTTTGAGTTCTCCCGTATTTTATTTCAGTTTGGTATGATTTAACTTATTCAAGTAACTGCCTGACATTATTTCTCGCGCCACAAGCAGACTTTCCCATAGGATTAAACATTATAACTCCACCGATTTTAAATCCACCATTTTATGTGGACCAAACTGCGTATTACCAGCTTCTGTTTAATTACTCTTTGAAATCATCATTGCCACTTCCCAAATCCTGTTTTTATTTACAAATCGCTTACCAACTCGGCTATATTTTCAAGTTCTTCAATAGAAAGCCTTTCATCTTCAAAATCGGTTGGAGTCAATTCCTTTTCTTGCTTTTCCATACAATGACCTATTATATTTTGCAGATTTCTCTCATAATTTTTCATAAGCCTTAGTACCGTACCTTTATTGTATTCGTTTTTATTATAGGTAAAGGTTAATGTTAATTTACCACCTGTGAGTATTCCGTTTATATCTAGGGCATATTGCCTGTCCGAATCAGGGTTGACAGCCTGTCCCATAGAAAAATGCGATATATCAAATGTCCCTGGCTTTATTTCCCGGTCAAACTGACCGTAATATTTAAATCTTATTTCAGGTTTCAGGTAGAATTTCAGGAATTCTTTATTTTCCTCCTGCGTCTGGTATTTTAAAAGCCCATATCCTATCCCTCTATACGGTATGTGCCTTAATCCCTCTTTTACTATTTTTATCTGATATGACAAATCTTCCGATTTCGTCATGTCGAGTATTGCAGGATACACTACAGTAAAACATCCCACTGTCCGGGTTATGTCTATACCTTCTATTATTTCATCTCTCCCGTTCCCCTCAAAACTTATCAATACCTTGTCTTCTCCCGTCCATTCCTTTATGGCTAATCCTAATGCAGTTAGTAAAATATCATTTATATCAGTGTTGTATGCCTTATTTACATTATCTAACAGTATATCCGTATCTGCTTCAGACAAATTCATTGATACAGTATCGCTGTCTTCTATCCTGATTGTTTTTAGAATATTATCCTTTGGCAATGGAGTTATATTAGTTTTTTCCAATATACCCCAATATTTCACCTCTTCCAGTAATCTTTTACTTTTGGTATAAGTATAAAGTTTTTGAGACCATTCTTTAAATGAATCTGTTTTATCCTGTAATATTATTTCGTTATTTCTAGAAGCTTCCGCATATCCTGCAGCTAAATCCTCAAGTATTATCTTCCAAGATGCTCCATCTATTACCAAACAATGTATGATTATCAGCAGATAATCAATTTCAGCTGTTTTAAACAATCCAATTTTTAAAAGCATACCCTCATTAAAATCCATACTGCCCTGCAATATATTAGCTTCTTCTTCTATTTTTAATTTATAGTTTTTATCTCCAATTAAATCTACCACCTTTAGGCTATAAAATTCTCCTCCTATTCCTCTGTTATACTGTATCACCTTTTCCTCTTCCCTCTTGTAAACCATCCTTAATGCGTCGTGATGAACTACTATTCTGTCGAAAACCTTTCTGGTTATTTTTTCATCGAACCCATCCCTACTGTACAGCATGACTGCTTGGCTAAAGTGATGTATGTCGGTTAATTTTTGTCCAAAGAACAACTTTTGTATGGGTGTCAGTTCCACTTCTCCTTCTACAATACTCTGATTGATTTCCCTGTCCATAACCTTAATATAACTACACAGTTCTCCTATCGTTTCATGCTGGAATAAGTCTCTTATTTCTATGCTTAATCCGCATTTATTCAGGCGGGTTAATATCTGCATCGCTTTTATTGAATCTCCTCCCATATCAAAGAAGTTATCGTTTATTCCTATCCTTCCAACTCCAAGTACATCCTGCCATATCTTTACCATTTTTTCTTCAATCTCACTTTGAGGAGCTGCATATTCTATATCTATACTCCTCTCCGGTTCGGGTAGCGCCTTTCTGTCTATTTTACCGTTTGGAGTTAAAGGCATCTTTTCAAGCTTTACAAAATAAGACGGTATCATGTACTCGGGTAATTTATTCCTTAAATATGTTCTTAGCTCTTCATTTGTCAAAACACTGCTCGAAACAATATAAGCGCAAAGGTATTTCTTCCCGTTATAATCCTCCCTGGCTACTACAAGCGTTTCTTTTATTAGCTCGTGGATTAATAATTGGTTTTCTATTTCACCCAGTTCTATCCTGTATCCCCTTATCTTTATCTGATGGTCCTTTCTCCCTAAAAATTCTATAAAACCTTCTTTATGCAGTACGCCATAATCACCGGTCCTGTATAAATACCCCAACTCGGGAAGGGTAATAAATGCATCCCTCGTTTTCACTTCATCATCATGATAACCCTGTGCTACACCCATGCCGCCGATATAAATCTCTCCCGCTGCACCGGCCGGACATAGTCCCATTTTGTAATTCAATATATACATTTTTTGATTGGCAAGCGGCTTGCCGTAAGGAATACTCTTCCACTCCGCTTTTATTTCCGTTACCGGATGATATATCGACCATATGGATGCCTCTGTCGCTCCACCAAGACTGATTACTTCGACCCCCTTATACCTCCTTTTGATCTTTTCCGGCAGTTTCAAAGGTATCCAGTCTCCACTAAGAAGCGCCAGCCGTAAACCGTTTTTTCTTGCTACTTGTACTTTTTTAGCAGCTGTTTCAATCTCTAGGGCAGCTTCTGGCAAAGATCCCTGAACATCTTCAGTATCATCTGCCATGTCTGTTTTTAATCCCCCATCGATTGTATGGATCAATACCTGGTTCTCGTTTAACTTGAAATATCTCTTTATTCTATTAAAATCTATATCGCCCATTGAACATAACCCTATATCCAGTAATTCCGCTATCTGCGTCACTGTTGAAACCATTATACCCGCATCCAGGCATGCATAGAAGTATCCTCCCGAACTGTATTTGGGCATATTCGCCTCAGCATTGTATATCAAAAAGATTGTAAATGCAGATGCGTTGAATATTGATTTGTTTGTAAAATAATAAATTTTATCTGAAATTGCAATTTTATCATTTACCAGGCCAAGACTATTATCTATGGGATTATAGTAATATAAACCTTGTTTTATGTTTTCAATCCTGTCTTTCTTGACGTAAACAAAAACGTCAATCGGATATAAACCACCTGCGGACGCATAGTAATATCTGATTTCTTTATCAATTCGTTTCTGTTTAAATATGGATAATAATTGAGAAAACTTTTTAAATGATATTTCCAACGCTTCATTAAATGTCCTGTACGTACGCCGTCTGGCTATATATGATGGATATTCCACATTATTATCCAGGGTTATTTTCCCATATTCATAATATTCATGCGTCCTGTTTAGCTGTTTTATCTTATACTTATAACTTTCCTCCGCAACATAAATTATCTCGTCGTTGTATAGGTTCTTAAACAATGTGTTTTGTGTAGAGAATATTTCCTGAGGCGTCAATATTGAATCTACCAGAACCCTGTTTCTAATTAATTCTTTAATAAAAGCTTTTAATTCTTCCTGATCTACCGCTAGAAATTCATCAATTAACGTTTTTATTAGTATCCCTTTCTGTGTTAAAAAATAAAACCTGGGGAAAATATCCAGCGCAATACGCGGACAAGTACAATTTCTTATAAGAATTTTATCGTTAGCTTTTTCCCAGTGCATGACAGGCGACCAGTAATATTCCCGCTCATCAATATCGATATCGCTTATCTCTTCACTATATACATTCAAAGTATTTATATCAGTCTCTTCAATAACCATATCCATTATTGCCGGTACTGAGTTCCAAATTGTGATTTTTTGTTTTTCTATTACATCGACCAACTTTTTTACATCCCTCTGGTCGGCAATCAATACAAGGGTCGCCCCTGTACTAAGCGTACCGAATATATCGTATACCGATAAATCAAAACATATTGATGAAACACCCAGTATTCTATCACTTTCATTTACATTGAATTTCTGATTTATATCGATAATTGTATTGGCTGCCGCCTTATGTGTTATTACTACACCCTTCGGCTTACCGGTACTTCCGGAAGTATATATAATATATGCCGTATCTTCCGGACTGTTGATTTTTCCAATATCACTTTCGGAATATTTTCCAATATATTTTTTTGTATATAAATCTTCTTCTATTAACATCCCGCAATTACAGTTGTTTATAATGTAATTCTTTCGCTCTTCAGGATATTCGGGTTCTATAGGGACATATGCTGCTCCGGCTTTTAAAATACCCATAATATTAACAATAGTATTTGTACTTCTTTTACCCATCACCCCTATTAAATCATTGTGTTTAACACCCTCCTCCCTAAGGTAATGTGCAACCTGATTGGATTTCAAATCTAGATCTCTATATGATATTGTTTCATTTTCAAATGCTACTGCAATATTATCGGGTGTACGCTTTGCCTGTCCTTTAAACAATTCATGCAGCGTAGTTGACGGTATAAATCCTTCCGTACTATTATATTGCTTTACTATGGATTCAGTGGCATAATCCGCTTTAATTTCCCGTATCTCGCCATATTCATTCAACTCAGACAACATATTTATATACTGGGCAAATATGTTTTTTATTACATCCTCATCAAAAAGTTCACTCACATAATCCCATATAATTGATAAACATCCATTTCTTTCAATAGCTTGATTGTCTATATATACCTGAGGTGTTTGTGTTATACTCATATTTTTACTGTCGTCTTCTTGCAGTATCTGATTTTCAAAGCTTCCATACGTATTACTATCATTAAACAGGGCACTTGTAAACACTATAGGCATTGCAGCCCTAGTCCCCGCATTATCCCTCCTGGTTATCTCCCTTATGAACTCCACACCTTCATAATGCCTGTGTTCCAGATTTTCCATTAATGTAGCTTGCACTCGTTTTGCTTTTTCCATGAAAGAATTACCGGACTGCAGGTTTATATCCATTAATATTAAAGACGTAAAATCTCCCACTATTTTATCCACATCTTCATGAAACGGATACCTGTTAAACACAGTCATATTTATCGCCAGTCTGGGCTGATTGCTCCAGAAAGACATCACTTCGGCATATGCTGTTAATAATATTACTGAGGGAGTTACACTATTTACTTTAGCAATTTTTTTAATTTTACTCCAGTTTTCCTCATTAAACATTTTACTGAGGCGCTTAAAATTCTGTTTAGCTATATCCGAAGGTTTTTGCTTCAAAGGTAATTCAGGCGCTGATGGAAATTCATCCAGCTTACTTAACCAGTATTCTTTATCAATATTATATATTCTAGAGTTTTTCAATTCCCTGTATGCAAGCATGTAATCCCTGAAGGTGATTCTCAGTTCCGGTAGCTCAAGGTCAGGATTGTTATAAAATTCCCCCGTTTCTCTGAGGACAATCTGCATACTGAACATATCCGCTATAAGTACATCATAACTTATCAAAACAAGGTGTGTTTCTCCGGAAATTTTTAGCGCTTTTATTTCGAACAACGGCCATTTATCCGGCTTAAATACATAGTGTGACATCTTCTCTCTTACTTTAAAAATATATTCTGCTTTATGGTCGTCATCCAAATAACTCAAATCTTCTACAATAATCATATATTCTTTTAATCCTGGCAAAATCTTCTGTTTCCCATCAACAAGAAAAATTGTCCGGAGCATTGGATGCCGGTTGATAACTTTCTGGAAGCTCCTATTAAACCTTTGAATATTTATTTCGGTTTCAAATTCCACATATGCATGCGTTGAAACGCCCCCCATCTCAAACTGTCCGCTGCGTCCTATAAGATATGCTGTCTGTATCTCGGTAAGCGGAAAGGGGTCGCCAATATTCATTAAGTCAGGCTCTATTACAGGGTATGTAAATACTTCTTTTCCCATTTCACATTTTAATATCAATCCTGATAACCTGGCAACTGTATTATTTTCAATTAAATCATCATAACTGAGCTTGACATTAAGCTCTCTTTCTACTTTTGCAATAATACGTATAATACTGAGAGAGTTACCGCCGAGTTCGAAGAAATTATCATTTACCCCAATCCTTTCTACGCGCAATACCTCTTGCCATATACCTACCAGTTTTTCTTCCATCTCATTGGTCGGCTCAACATATTCCGCCCTTCGGATATCTTTTTCAACTTCATACACCGGCAGTTTTAACAGCATTTGTGCCGAATGGTTTCTTATTGGCAGTAAATGGTCCTTGTGCAGTAAGTTCTTTTCATTAACCGCATTTAACTCCCAATTATTTTGGTTATGGTTGCTTTCGTATTCTTCTGATATCTGCAGCATTTCTTTGGGATCGCTCAATTTCTCATAATCATATCTTTTTTGGGGATTTATGCAGCTCTGTAAATATTCTGTTTTTTTCCATGAAGTATTATAAGAACATTCTATAAATTCAATTGATTCCGGTATTTTTTCTACTGAAAGTGTATATTTAATATATGTTTTGTTTACATCAATTTTAACCCATTCTGTCCTTTCCATGAATTCCATGAACGGTTTGTTTTTTGCCGTGGGGTAAAATCTAGCCTCTATTGATGTTATTCCATTATCTCTGCTGTATCTCCCTAAACCTACCAGTACCGCATCCTCCACACATCTTCCCAGTACCCTGCAGCTTAATAAAAATGTATCTATATATAATTTCTTTTCGTTTTTCTTTGTGATTACCACTCCTACTATCCCGTAATCCCCAAACCTGTCTGATACATCTATTACCCGGCATTCCAATCCATGCACACAAATAAGGGCTTCAATCTCATCCTCTGTCCTGCGGATCG
>VEPD01000510.1 GCA_012027035.1 Ruminiclostridium sp.
AACCTTCAATGTGCTGAAAACCGGAAAGTATGCTATTTTACTTGCACAGAGCACCCTTTCGGATGTGCCGGGAAACCATTGGGCGAAGGATTATATTACAAAACTTACTTCAAGATATTATCTGAGCGACGTCTTTACCGGTATCAATACCGCTTTTGCACCTGAAAACCAGGTGTCGGGGAAAGAAATAATACTGCTTTATGAGAAGGTTACAGGCAGAACCTCTGAAAATCTCGGGCTTGACATAAAGCAAAAATCAGAGAAACTCGGGCTGGATACCATAATTAATTCAAATGCTCTTTTGAAAAGCATTAGAAGGCAGGAAGCAGCGGCAGTACTCATTAAGCTCCTTGCAGCCAAAAAAGGCGTCGGGCGGACTGCCTTGAAGCCCGGCAGGACAATCATACTGAATGATGAAGCCGAAGTGGGCAATACCTTTTACAGCGGGGTCATACTGGCGGTGGACCTTAATCTGATGGAGACCGACCCGGACTATAATTTCAAGCCGCTCGGCTACATGACGCGCGCCGATATTGCGGCGGCATTCGTCAAGCTGCTGGAACTGACGGGAGATATATAAATATGAAGAAGTTAAAATGCATTGTGTGCTTCAGTCTAATATTCATAATCATAATTCAGCTGGCAGGCATGGAGCTTGCCCTTGCCGCCGTGAACCCTCCGCAGCCTGCGCCTGAAATGCTGCGGATAGAAGCTTTGCATGATACCCTTCCGGATGATGTTCAGCCACCCATCGGGTATAATGAATTTGATAAATATTATGCGGATTTTAAAAGTGATCCGCAGGAGCCGCCTGTAAATCCTCCGGCGCCTGCAAGCGTCTACCTGAATTATTATCTTCAGGAGGTAAATAAGCCCTATAAGCCTGCCAAACCAGCCATATTGGCGGAAGGCAACCTTCCTGCCGAGCTGGCCGAGGACAATATCCTCAGGATGAAGAATCTTTCATCGGGAACCATCTACTATGCATATTCCAAAGCGTATTATGCCTATACCCTTGAGAATACTACCTATACAAGCGCCGAGTCGGCTCCTTCAAACACTGTTAAGTTCCTGACGGATATTTCCATAGAAGCTGTATCCGACGGCCCCAACACTGTTAAAATTGAATGGGATGACGTCTGGAATTCAGGCAGGAGAATAGAGTACAAGCTTTATGTTTCCGAGAACAATACCTTTGCCAATACACCCGCCATATTTATCGGGCAGGATCAAATAGGACAGAACGGACCTGTCACAGTCAATGAAGCTACCGGTAAGCTTGAATACATTCATACGGTAAGGGACCCGGGAAGGGTCTACTATATCAAGGTGGTGCCGGATATTAACGAGACTGAGCTAAAAAGGTCGACAGAGAGCCCCATGGTCACAGTGAGCAGCAATATACTTGCAAGAACTACCAGGATGTCCACTACTGATTTCGGTACAGTGTGGAAGCTTGAGTGGAGTCCGGTCGTTACAGGAATAGGCGACAGCTCTATTAATATAACGTATCAGATATATAAAGGGACCTCTGCTTCCGGTTCCGTCGAGCAATATGTTGCATCGGTGGACGATACGGTGTTTTTCTTTACACTGCTGCCTGAAGAACAGAGCAGTTATTATGTTGTAAAGGCGTTGGTTACCAGGAATGGGCAGAATGTGTATCCCGATAACAAAATAGAGTCCGAAAAGATATATGTAAAGGAATCTGAAGTTCCTGTCACTCCGGCCACGCCGGAGCTTGTAAACGAATTTACCAATGCAGGGACAGTTGTAATCAGCTATACCGGTGAACTGGAATCAGACAGCGCTACAATACTTTGGCGAGCGCCCAGAAAAAGCACCGGCGCAGTGGATACGGAGGTATTGTATGACATATGGCTGATTGACGACCCCAACAGTATTGATGAACCGCCGGCCTCCTCCCTGATAGCATCGGACATGAGAATGACCGGAAGCAATTTTGTAATGGGCGGATCTACGTTACTGGGATATAAATATGTTATCAACGGCCTTATTCCCAATAAGACATATTATTTTAAAATCATTGCAAAAAAATCCTTTGTAGAATTTGTGGACAATTTGCTTGTCAACAGTGTATATAGTTCATCATCTACATTGATAGTCATAATAACACCGGCGGATGGTCCTATTGAGCAGCCGGTGGCGCCAGGGCGTCCGCCGATGACCATTAAAAAAGTTGACGGGAAGGATAAGATCACCGGAACTACTGCAACTATTCAAATGAAAAACAAATGGTATGAGCGGTATGAAGTATCAGGCGGTCGTGGAAGATGGGTGTACAGCACGCCTACCCAGCTTGAGGGAATAGAAGAAGGCCTGGTTCAGAGGATCGAAGACGGCCAGTTGACCCAGGCTGAAAGCCTTCTGTTCCGGAAGGTGGAATATGACAGCGGAATAACCTTTGATTTGGGCTGTGTACAATATACCCCCGGCTTTGACTATGATAATATTGATCAGCTTTCCACCAATAAAATTATAGGTCTTCCGGTCAGCCCCAACGACCCTGATGAAAATCTCAATGACCCTGACGCCATTCCCGACGGCAAAAAGCATAATGTAGACATAACCGTCAGCGATCTTGAGCCCAACTCGACTTATGTCATATGGGTCAAAGCAGCCAGAAGAAGCCAGGATTTAATGTCCGAACCATCCGATCCTTTGATCATAACGACCATACCGGATTTTGAACAGCCTTTGGAAAAGCCTACAGTCCCTGTCTTCAACTTCTCTGAGCCGGGAGACGCCTATGTAGATTTGGGATGGAATTTTGTACCCGGATATAAATATTACCTGAAATATGCCACCGAGGACAATATCAACTCTGCAAATACCGGTATTGAGATATTGCCGGAAGAGCTCCTGGATAAAACTTTCTATAGAGTATTACAGCTGGATGCTGAAAAAATGTATTACTTCTGGATACAAGCCGAGGCTTCTGCTGCATCCGGCGATACCATCCGGTCCGAATGGAGCGACTCCCTGATGGCTAAAACACTGCCGCAGGTTGCACCTTCAACGCCCAGCGGTTTTGGAGTGAAAGGTACGGATAGTTCAATAACAAAGAATAGCATCACATATGAGTGGTCTATCGAGGAGGGAATCGAGTATTATCTCGAAATAGCCGGCGATATAAGCTATAACGGCGCTGTGGAGTACAATGCAGCAGAAGGCACGGAATACAAGGTTGAGGGCTTAAGGTCCAATTTCAGATATTATGCCAGGCTGTATGCCTATGATCCGGTCAGGAAGTTAAGGTCCCAGCCCACACAGAGTGTTATTGTCCGCACTGAAAGAAGTAATGATGAATTTGATTCCGACCAGGATGTGGAGAGTGTTTCAAGCGGAGCCTTTATTATCAAAGAACCTGCAGCAGTAAATCGTATCTGGAAGATAAGAATTACAGGAGCGAATGCGGATAGATTCATTGAACATGCAAGGAACGACAATATACTGGATTACAGTATCGATTTAAGTGATACGCCGATAAATACCGACAGGGTCTCCCTGCTATTATCGGGCAAGGTTTTAACAGCAATGGCCCGCCTGAAGGAAAATCTCATTTTGAGATCAGAGAGGTTTCAGATGGTAATCAGGCCGGGAGTATTTGCAGACACCGCCACTGATATTTTATCGGCAAAACCGGCTGATGTGATATATGAAATGGATTTGATACTGAACAGCACATCAAATGGAACGGACACGAGGAACCTGACATTTAAAACACCTGTCACCGGCTTTGAGATAAAAAGAGCTGAAGCCGAAAGCGGCATTCCGATACCATATGAGAGTCTGAAAAAGCCCTTGAAGCTTATATACGAATATACCTCCCCGGACTGGTACAAGCAGGGTTTAACTTCCGGGTATGTGCTGTCAGGTAATTCTTCCGTCTGGCAGATAAATAATTCTACAGCAGTTTATGATGCTGACGGAGGTGCAGGAAAGCTTAGTTTTGAATCCTTCAATACCGGTCGATTGGTGGTTGCCGATGCGGGAAAAGATTTATTTGACGACATTTCCAGGAATTGGGCCAGGAATTCCATAGTAAATGTGGCATCAGCCCATAAGCTGAAATTTGTAAGTGGGAGAATATTCCAGCCGGAAAAATATATTACCTACGCCGATGCTGTAAAATTCATACTGGATATGGCGGATTACAGTTACGGCGGGGATTATATGAAGATTGCTGTTAAATCAGGCCTGATTACGTCCGCAGATGCAATAAAAGCTGATATGCAATGTACCAGGGAAAAAATCATTGCAATGGCAATGAGGATATATGAGATAAAGGCTTCGGAAAAAGCCGTTTTTACAGGTAACGATACAGGTGTATATAAGGATATCGGAGAGGTGGAAGCATCATTGCTGCCAAAAATAAAATTCGCGGTGAAAAATGGTATTATAATCAGTAGATTTACCAATACTCTCGGCCCCAAAGATCCTGTAACAAGGGCGGAAATGGCTGTCTTGCTGGAAAAACTGCTGAAATTTACAGGAGAACTATAAGAGGCGGAATGTGAATCATCGGCAAAGGATTTTCAGGGGAAGTATTAGTACTGCAGCGAAAACTTCATGCGCAGTATTGAGCATACTAAGTTAACATAAAGCATATATTATTGACAACTAAAAATGTTAAAAGGTAATAAAGGATTTTAACAAAAAATGAAGATAAATGTGTAAAATGATTTAAAATAATGCTGTATAGCCAGTTATAATGCAGGTTTTAAAATATTGCATGTATATACCCCTTTTAAAGCGGCAATAATTTTAATAGTGAATTCGGTATGGAGGTTAATGATACTGAAAAAGGGGGATAAGCAATTGAAAAGAATATGTTTTTTAATTATTATTCCACTGTTTTTCATTATAATATCACTGATAAATTTTAATCGGCAATTCTCCGGAGATTCGCCGGAATCAATACTTTTAAAGGCATTTGCAGATTCCGGAGCCGAAATTACCAGCTCGGAAATCACCTTTACGGGAAGCAGCATAAACAAACTGGAAACAGCAAATGAACTTAAAAATTTTTACATCGGAATTACTGAAGCAATGGGTGCGGATAAACCTATAATACCTGAAAATATTGATAATGAGGGCTTTGAAGGAATAGAGCTTAAAAATGAAAATGGAAAGTACCGCAATTATACACTAAGAGCATTGCGGAGTATAAAAGGACCTGATATTGGTAGATGTTATGTAACCTTATATATAGTAGACAGCTTCGTTGCACCGGGGCTTTCCGATATAAAAAACAAAGTTACCGGAATATTTAAGGAGTTTGGTATAAATGCCGGAATTAATACCTGCCTTACCGGAAGGTATGAGGGCAGGCTCGAAAACAGCCGGATGAACGAAATATGCAAAAGTATTTTTAAAAGAACTGCAGCGCGTAAAGTAGATGGAATAAAGGAAAACAATCTGATAAGTGTTTCCGCTTATTCAAAATCTATGAGGGAATCGGTGGTGGTTGAAGGCAAAAATGTAAATTTGAACTTCGCAGCAAGGTATAATTCGTACGAGAATAAGACATATATCTGGCTTGCGACGCCCTTAATCACTACGGAATACTGATGAAAACTATCAAAGGGGAGAAAAACAGTGGCAAGATTTATCATTACTGAAAGCGTACCATTGAAGGGAAAAGTAAGAGTCAGCGGGGCAAAGAATTCCGTACTGCCTATAATTGCAGCATCTTTGCTTGCCGATGGCCAAAGTGTTATTGAGGAGATTCCGTATCTGAATGACGTCAGGATAATGTGTGAGTTGGTGGAATCGCTGGGGGCATGTATAGAGCTTTGTGAAGGCAATACAAAATTAAAAATCACTTCCGGCAGTATCTCCGACACAACCGCCCCCTATGAACTTGTAAACAAGCTCAGGGCATCTTTTCTGGTAATGGGTCCTCTGCTTGCAAAGACAGGCAAAGCCAGAATCTCTCTCCCTGGCGGATGCGCTATAGGCACAAGGCCTGTAGACCTTCATCTTAAGGGCTTCATGGCAATGGGTGCAAATATTACCCAGGGTCACGGATATATTGAAGCAGCGTCAAGAGGTAGACTTAAAGGTGGTAAAATATACCTTGACTTTCCCAGCGTCGGAGCTACCGAAAACATAATGATGGCTGCGGCAATTGCAGACGGAAATACAATTATAGAAAACGCAGCTATCGAGCCGGAAATAGTCGATCTTGCTACATATCTGACAACAATGGGCGCCGCCATAAAGGGTGCGGGGACAGATACCATAAAAATAAGCGGGGTAAGCTGTCTGACAGCTGCCAGTCACGCCATAATACCCGACAGGATAGAAGCCGGCACGTTCATGGCTGCAGCAGCCATTACAGGCGGAGACGTCATTGTGGAAAATGTGGTTCCCGATCATATGAAGCCTATAAGTGCAAAACTAAGAGAGGCTGGTGTGGAAATCTCGGAAGAGCTTACCTCTATCAGGATCAGAGGGGGAGAATTGAAAGCCATAGATATCAAAACGCATCCATATCCCGGTTTTCCTACCGATATGCAATCTCAGATGACTTCATTGATGAGTATGGCCCATGGCACCAGTATGATTATTGAAACGATTTTTGAGAACAGGTTTATGCATGTAAGTGAATTGAAACGCATGGGAGCCAATATAAAAATCGAGGGGCGCAGCGCCATAATCGAAGGAAGCAACAAGCTTACCGGCGCGCAGGTGAAGGCCACCGATCTCAGAGCAGGGGCTTCACTAATTATTGCCGGACTTGCCGCTGAGGGAGTGACGGAAATAACAGATATCGAGCATATCGACAGAGGCTATATGAATATTGATACCAAATTATCATCTATTGGCGCAAAGATTATCAGAATAGCAGATTAAACAAGGCAGGGATAGGAATGATTCGCAATAAATAAAAAATGTGAACTAGCACATTCTAACCAGGATGGGTGGGCATGGCTGCAAATAAATGCGTCATGTGGAGGAATGGCTGCAGGCTGTTTGTCCTGT
>VEPD01000222.1 GCA_012027035.1 Ruminiclostridium sp.
ATAAACTCAGGCATGCCAAGCCACGAATTTCCATTCGCCGCACACAATCCGCAATGGTCGACAATGCCCAGCCGCATAAATGTTTCAGTATAACCCTTATCGAGATAATGACACATTTCTACCCGGATTGACCGTGTATCATTGATATCGGGGATAAGGCCCCGTACTTTTTCAAGCCCTTTTCCATACAGCCGTACTCTTTCCTCCGTACTTATATCCGGTGTATCGGGAAATTCGGGGACTATCAGGCTGCCATAATGGCGGTGGTAATCAAATAGCTTTTTAAACACCGGATCCTGCAGATCAAACTTTTCTTCAGGCAAGCGGTAGTCAAGAGGTATTCCGGTGGCATGCATTGACGGCGAGGGATCCGGCTCCGCAAAAGTACTGAAATTAAAAACTACCGAATCATTTTCTACTACAGAGAAGTAGCGATAAAAAATTTCGTCCCCGGCAATCCATTTTGCAATGTAGTTTCCCGGCGAATCAGGCTTATATGAAATGGAAGCATATCCATTGACAAACTTCAGTTTCTGACTCTCGGATTCCATATCCTCCAGCCATGCAAGGCCGCCTCCGGCAATAAACGAATTCCCGGGATCCGCCTTTTCAAGGTAATGGGGAAAAACTTCCACACTCCCGTATTTCATTCCTTCGGGAATATAAAAATCAAATCCGATTTTCTCTCCAGCTTTTAAAAGCCTGCTTCCTGTAATCCATTGCGGTAAGCTGGTAAATTTTTCATCCGTGTGTTTCCTTTCCCGTGCTTTCTCAATATTCCATTTTGACATATTGGGCCTCCGTAACTATCCTGTATGAAAAACTGCGCTTTTCGCCTTTTATCAATTTTACGGATTCACTGATCCTGTCACTTACCATAATTCACTTCCCCCTTCAACCGCAATTGTCGCCGGTTCCGGAGAAGAAACGAGCAGTCTGCCTCCGGACTTCAGATGAGTGCCGGATTGCATAAAAGCACGTAAAGGTTCGCCGCATTTGTCCATTGTAATGCAAAAGAGCTTCGCATCTGTATCTATATGAAAAAGTTTCGCTTCTTTTTCTACACCATTTTGATCTGTTCGGATCCCATCCTTTATTTCATCCCGGTTGATACCTATCAAATCCACTTCATGTTTCCGACGTACCCGCACCCCTGTCCAGTTCTCCGTTACTATTTTTTCAATCTTCGGAACCTTTCCATCCTCACCGAAAGGATAGAGGATAGTAAGAAATTTCTGCCGGTTAATATTGTTGGCAGGCATAATCTCCATATAGTCGCCTATTTCCAACTCTTTTTGTTTATCTTCTGTACTTTTTATTAATGTATAATCTTCATGATAAGTTTTGTATCCCTGTCGGACTGTAATTTGATAATCTGACGGTTCTATCAACTTTACCAGCAGGTTGGCTTTCGCCTTTTTAATAAAACACCCTTCGGGTCTCTGTGTCATTTCCCCATCATAATGGAGCAGCCATTTAAAGGGTTTATCATTCTGCTTTTCCAGCCAATCAGCCACAACATAATATTCTCCTCCGATAAACAACACACCGCGCAAGAACTTGCAAAGCAGTCCCTCGTAAGGTGCCGTTGCGTCTCCGAGCACAAAGCTTAACCCTGGAACGTCAGCCTCTTCCACAAATTTCGCATCAAGACGTTTAATTTGGCCGTCATCACCAACAAGTACCGTATTATGAGCCCGTGTTGTATGATAATAATCATTTTGTTCGGGCATTTCATATCCGCAGCAGCCTGAATCAATAAGAAGCAGTTCATCCCTGGTGTAGAGCACGAAAGATCCGGCATCAGCGTGAGAATGGCCCGCAGTGGCGCCGCACTTTAAAACCAGCATACTGGATTCATTGCCCCAGCCATTTCGCATCACCGCCAGCCCCATACCTGGATAAACTTTCATCAGCGGGCCTTCCTCCGGCTCCCGGGAACTGAGACAGTGATCATACCACAAGAGAGTACAGATCGGATTTTCATCATGACTAAAAAGTGAGGCTTCATTGAAGTTATTCTGACAATTTTGCAGGTACCATTGCAGACCCGGGTGTTGCAGCCTGCTTGCCAGATATCCCGTAACAATCGTACTGATGGCAAGTCCGGCGCGGCAGTCTCCGAAGTTGACCGCCCTCATACGGTCTCCCATTCTGAAACTCCCATTAAGGATCACTTCTGTTACCTTCCTCATCAGC
The DNA here is from genome assembly GCA_012027035.1 of Ruminiclostridium sp. Taxonomy (GTDB): domain Bacteria; phylum Bacillota; class Clostridia; order Acetivibrionales; family DTU013; genus MnB-11. The sequence continues at coordinate 2,200 of VEPD01000222.1, forward strand.
TCCGTTGGAAAGATCTCTCCCCCTGTCTGCCTGCGGTAAGCTTCTGAAAAGAAGAAGGAGGTGAATAACACGCCGTTCATGTAATTGAACCCTTCCCAATAACCGCCTTCGGAATCGAAGTTCGGCGGATAATACACACCCGGAACATCACCACCTGCCAGCAATTCTAAAGGCATATCCGGAACCGAGGCTCCTTCGAAACGGAAGAACCAATCCGAAGCCTCTTTGCAAAGCTTTGCAAATCGTTTAGTAAGCGGGTGTTCATCATAAATGGCCATTATTGCCTCGCCTGCGTTGGCTATACAACCCTGCCACCAGTTGCCCCATGGAAGCATATGCGTTGAAAGCGGCAGTCTGGTGAGAGGGTCCGCCCAATCCTGAATAAGCGGCAGAATACCCTTATACAACAGGCATGTACGCAACCGGTGCCGCTCTGCCTCACTCATAAAATCATAAAGCCAGTCATAGCCCAAACTTGCACAATGGCAAACTGCGGCAGTTTCAATCGTCCCCCTCCATGGTAACCGGTAATCGGTCCCGAAGAACCTTGGACTGGTCCAGAAATCAAAATCACATAAAGCCATAAGAATATCTGTTGCTTTTCTGGCATGAGATTCATTTCCATCCATCAGCCAGGAAAAGGCCAGATTTGATACTGCTTTTCCACATTCTTCTGCCAAAGTCTTCAGATTCTTCTGATTGTCACCACCGGTATCCCATTCCCACCGGTCAGATTCCTGCGGCAGCTTCAGATTCATTCCTTCTTTGGAATTCTCCTGTATCCGCAACCAGGCAGTCCGCGTTATATCGTCTGCATTTCTTTTTTCCCTCAGATTCTTTAAATCTTCCTTACCGAAAAACAACCTTGGGTGTTCTTGCGGTGTCCATGCTCTTGTTTCCATAAGTAATTCTCCTCCGATTTATATCTCGTGGTCAGGGCTTGTAAGCCCTGCAACCACGGTGTTTTTACATTTGCTACATTCCTGACAAGACAGCTATACCAACTACTGCCAATAATACTGCAAGCCATCCTGTTTTACTGAGCTTTTCATTCAATAAGAAATGGCCTGTAAGCATCATAAGAATAATCGGAGTTGAAACAAGGATCGGATACAGGATTGCCGGAGGTATACGTCCAAGTAAAAAATAATTGAGGGGTATTGCATATACCATGTAAACTCCGCCATTTAAACCGGCTATTATTTCAAACTTGCTTGGTAATGTGATACCTTTATACAGGTTTATTACAAACATGATGAGGAATGACAGCAAATAGCCTGTAACCATATATGCAAAAACATTGCCGGGAGCCATCTGGCTTGATACCAATGACGATACCATGCCAATTCCTGAAAATATCCATCCTAAAAAAGCAAACCTGGCCCATTTTGGTGTAATTGACACAGCAGATTCCTTGCTAATACCGCTCCGCGACATTAGTACCATTGATAATATGATAATAAATATTCCAAAAAGTAATATGAAAGATATATTTTTGCCATTTGGAAACCATATCAATCCAATGACCACTGGCCATAAAAGACCAAGGTTGTTTATCATGACTGTTGGAGCTGCAGGACCTATCTTTAGACAGTAAAAATTGATCATACAAAAACCAATTGAATAGGTTATACCCATAACTAAACCTGGAATATTTGCCCACGGTTGAAAAAAATCCTGTCCTGTCACTAATCCGGCTGCAAACGAAAGCAAAGCGGCAACCAGTGATATGCATACTCCCAGATATTCTGCCCTTGCGCCTCTTTGCACCGCCCACCTGTTTACTATCCAGATCATTGTGCCGGTTGTTACACAAATTAATACAACTACTATATTTAGCATTTTTTACCTCTTTCCCTTTGTGAAGAACCAAAGCCTGTCCGTGGCTATCCGGGGCAGGGTAATCTCCTGCCGGACAAACTATCTTATCCAGCGTGACAGGCTGTGTATTATTCAGGGCAGTTTCAATAACTTCTACAAATATATCCGATAAAATATGCAATTTTTGGAATAGATCCCTCTTGTCCATTTCATGGATCCCGTCTATTGAATTTGTTTCTTTTATGCCTGTATATCTCTCTTTTCGTAATTACCATATTGTTCTTCTCCTTCCAAAAATATCATCTCTGAGAATTAACAAGGCATGATTCCTATGCTTTATGAAAACTGTATGCGACTGTTTCTTTTACAGGTATGCGGTAAAGCTCTTTTCCATTGAACTTCAAATAGGAACCTGACTCCATTACAAAAGAGGCAACTTCACATGAACAGCCACCCGTACCGCAGGCAGGCCCTGAAGCCTTCCTGAAAACAATGCCGGCTGCCTTCGCGTCCGTTTCTATGACACCGGCACTTGATGCAATGGACAGACTGCTTTCCCCTGTATTAAAAACAGCAATTTCAACCGCCGAACCTCTATCGATCTCTACTCCATGGCATTCACCGTTCCGGATAGACCGGATGACCGGCAGCGTATCTCCGGAGCTGTGCGGATACAATACGGTGACAAAGGCTTGCCGGTTTGCCGGAACTGCCGGTTTCAACCGCAAATAGTCAATTTCCTCAAGACACGCGTGCTTCTCTTCAGCCGTCTGTAATGCTGAAAGGTCCTCATGCATCGGCCTGTACCCTTTTTCAAGATGATACAAAAACTGTTCCGGCTCGATGAATTTCGCCAGGAGCCTTGCGTCATCCTGGGTTACAAGAAAGCCTTTATCCGTATTCTCCAGTTTCCCATCGAAATGCAGGAGCCATTCGAAAGCGGAAGCCTCTTTGCTTTCCAGTTCATCCAATATTACATAATATTTCCGGTCAAGAAACAAGACGCGCCTGTTAAACCTGTCAAGCATACCTTCATACGGTGCTGCCGCATTGGCGCATACCATGGCGCATTCTCCGACTCCCGCATGGGACTTGATCTCTCCAGGCAAGCGTTTGGTCTGGCCTTTTCCATAGACAAGCGCCACATTATGCGCAATGCTGTTCTGATAATATTGGTTCTGTTCCGGCATTTCATACCCGCAGCAGCCGGCGTCCATTACAAGGCATTTTTCCTTATAATACAGTACAAAACTGCCTGCGTCCGGATGTGCATGCCCTGCAGTCGCACCGCACTTCAGCCCCAACATGACGTCACCGCCGCCCCAGCCGCTCCGCATACTGGCCCAGCCGACGGAAGGGTAAACCTTAACCGGCTGGGGATTCTGTGGATCGCTGGCTTCAAGGTCGGGATCGTACCATATGAGCGTAAATGCCGGAAGCTCCATAAATCCGAACAATGATTTATCATTGAAATTATTCCTGCTTGATTTAAAGTACCACTGCATGCCCTCATGCCGCAGCTTGCTGGCCAGCAGGCTTGTGACGGTTGCCGAATTGGCAAAGCCGGCGCGGCAGTCGTCAAAATTGATTCCCCTCATACTGCCGTTTACTTTTACAGAGTTATACAGGATGAAGTCGCAGACCTTGCGCATCAGGTCAGGGGAAAACAGGTCCTCCCCCATAATATTTTTGTAGGGCTCGGTAAAAAGGAACATATTGACCAGTACCCCTTCAAGGTAGTTGAGTCCTTCATAATATCCCCCTTGCGAATCAAAGTTCTGAGGATAATATGTGCCCTCCGGTTCCTGATAAAGTTCAGGGTCCACTTTGGGTACGGATGCCCCTTCAAAATTGAAGAACCACTCTATTCCTTCCTTGCAAAGCTTCAGCCATCTTTCCGCGAGCGGATGCTCCCCCAGCAACGCTAGGGCGCCGATCCCCGCCCCTCCGATGCTGACCGACCACCAGTTTCCCCAGGGCTTGTTGTGACTGATCAAGGGAAGGCGGGTATACGAATCCGCCCAATCCTGGATCAACGGCTGAACTCCTTTGTATGCCAGGCAAAACCGGATACGGTCTCTTTCTTCAAATGACATAAAATCATAAAGCCAGTCGTAGCAGCATGCGGCAATCTGGCAGATTATTCTTGTTTCAAGTGTGCCGCGCCATGGCAAACGGTAATCGATAAAGAACCGCGGGCTGGTCCAGAAATCAAAGCTGCAATACGTCAGAGTGATATCCACCGCCTTTCTGGCATATTGTTCATTTCCTTCCAGCAGATACAGAAGCGCCGTAGCTGTCACAAACCTGAACGCCTCGGTTGCAACCGCCCCAAGGTTAAGCTGTCCTATCGATCCCGTATCAAACTCCCATCTTGCCGACCACTGCGGTAAGGGGCTCTTCATCGCCTTATCGGCGTCATTTCTTATCCGGTGTAGAATCTCCGCCGCTATGGCGTCCTTCTTGCAATTGTCGCGAAACCGCCGGATATCTTCCTTCTTGAAAAACATCCCCGGATGCAGGCTTTTTATTTCTGAAGTTTGTTCTGCCATGAATATCATCTCCCTTGACTAATAAATAACATTGCTCATTACTGTATCATTTTTTTCGTTCTTTAGATTAACAAGCCCATTTTTATTTCCATACTCTTTTTGCATATATCTCAGACATACTCCGCAGTTCATGATACAACCTGTTTACATCGCATTTCCCGGAATCAATGCACTTTTCATCCAGGATCAGCGACGGAATGGCTATGACGTCCGGCGCCAGCGAATCAATGATGAATCTGTAGTCATTCAGGGTTTCTTCATGCGATGAATACTCCAGACCGAGATACAGGATACCTCTTCCCTGAAACGGCTTTTTAAATTTGTAAAGGTCATCTTTTGAATATTTAAAGCAAAGATCCGCTCCGCTGATTATCGGTTCATGATCCAGATAATATTCGGCGCAGGGATTCGGTCCGCAGTTGTGCAATGTGCCAGGCCCATATTTCCGGTAAATCCTGTTATTCACTGGAATACTGAACTTTTTAAACAGTTCCGGATTATACATGGCGCATACATCATCGCTTACATGGCCTTTCTTCCCTTCAGGAAACCACTCGCTGACAAAATCAGTGCTGGTGATGTTGTTTATTCCTCCAGCCGCTTTAATGCAAGCCTCCGTGACTGCAATGATATCCTCCGTGACAAAATTTAAGAGATATTGAATATCCTCCGGATTGGTATACATCCCCAAAAGAAGATTTTCACTTCCGATAATATCCATGGCTATGGCCATGGGGCCATTCATATCCAGGCAACTGACCGGAATAAGAAACCTTGTTTGTTCCGCAAAATAACGTACTCTTTCAAGAAACTCGGGAATGATGCCGTCTTTATAAGGATCGATATGCTTCAGGGAATAAATGTCTTCCATATTGTCAAATAAATATTTTTTAACCCCCGGCGTCTGGTCCGGCGATTCTCCGTAATAGATTTCCATACCGTACGCGTTCTCTATGCCTACGCATCCCATATTGACAAACATGGACGGGATATAGTCGTCAGGAACAAGCTCCAGTGTCCTCTTGATTGAAGCAAGCCTTAACTGCAGCTGTTTTTCTTTTGAGAATATCTCATCGTGCATGGTATAACCATACCGGTTTGAATTGATCGTAATCATAAAAGGAATATGGTCGACCTTTTTGTATTCCCAGACATCCCGTATGCGCTGTTTTCTCTTTTCTATTTCCTTTACCGGCAGCTCAAAGTCCAGCAGCATATTACATATCCACCTTTCATGCGTTATTCTAATTCCTGTCTATCATATTTCCTTACTTTCTGTGCATCTGTCTGTACAGCAACCTGCGTACATCCTTTGCGTCCGCTGTATCAATCAGGCACACAAATAGGGTATTTGCCATACTTTTTCCGTGTTTCCAGAATGAGTTGATAGTTTTCCAGCGGCATGCCTTTAAACACCACATTGCTGGTGGAAAAGACATACCCTCCCCCGGGAGCCGCATGTTTAATACAATATTTGGCGCTTTGAACTATTTCTTCCTTTGTGCCCGTTTGCATCAAAGCACAGTTCACATTCCCGACAAGGCAGACTTTATCTCCAACCAGTTTTTTCACTTCAGCAATATCAACGCCGGCCATCGGGTCAATAGAGTGAAGCGCGCTGGGCTTGCATTCCACCAACTGGTCCAGGATGGGCATGATATTTCCGTCCGTATGCTTGACGGTATAAGCGCCGGCATTTTTAAACTGCTCGATCTCATAGGCCAGGTAGGGCGTGACAAACTCCCGGAACATGGCGGGCGAGAGAAACGGCCCGTTATTAAAACAGTAGTCGGATACCATGATGATGATCTCCGCTCCCATCTCAATAAATTTTTTTCCGGTTTCCGCATTATCAACAACTTTTTTTCTAAATTTCTCTTTTGCCTCATCCGGATGTTCATAGAGCCAATAGGTAAGTTCCAGCATATTTTCCCCGTTGGGGATGTTCATCGTGGCGTCTGCGAACGCTGCAAGCATGAATTCATCCCCTGCGATGGATTTGTACGCTCGAATAATATCTTCTACCACATCAGGATCGACATCCCAGATCGGAAGTACGGACCAATCCAGCTTATCGGCGATTTCAACATAAAGCTCCGCATTCTGCCGGATCAGTTTTTTCTGCTCCGCCCCCTGAGTGTTTTCCAGGGAGACAATTTCCTACCCGGTAAATTCCTCCCACAGCTGAAACATATGCTCAAACGTAGGGATAAAATCCGGTTCTCTCCGCTCAAGCGCCGCGATCATCCTCTCCCGTCTGCTCATTGGTTTTGACATCATCAACCCTCCAATTTTTTACCCTTTTACATCCTGCCTTATTTTCCAGGTATATTATAAAATCTCAGAAAACTTGATTTCCCAGTTCGCCTGATCCTGTTCAAATTCAAGATCGATACTGTAGATACAGTCACTGATGGTCCTTCCGCCGGCTTTGGCTCCATGCGCTTCGAACGCATGCACTTTGTACCTGGGAGACGGTACATGAAAAAATATGCTTCCCTTTGCCCCGGCATGTCTTTCGATCTTTCCGCTTAGCGTCATTTTGCTTTCATTCCATGCCGTATTGGAAATCTCTACTGCGCCCTGTCCGATATGGAAGGTGGTCGAAAGGATTTGCGGACGGCTCTCCGCTTTTCTTATAAGCAGCGTCTTTGCCGATTCCTTCTCAACCCGTACTTCCGCTTTATCCCGCAATACGCCGAGAAACTCCTGCGCCCAGAACTCCCAGACCAGATAATCACAGTCCCGGTCAAGCCCAAGCTCTTCAAATAGTACCAATATCAAGGCGTCTTTTGCATCATAATTGAACAACCCGGTTACATGCCACCCTCCCCAATCCGTCCTGACCTTCATATCCCAGATGCGCGGATGGTCATTTGTAAACAAGTCGATTGGCTTTGCGGATTCTCCGTATGCCGGAAGACACAGGGTATTCATTTGCAGCTGTTCTTCCGGCATTGTGGGCAAATCATCCCCCAGAAGCACCGGTCCGCCGCACAAGCCTATAGCTGTGAGCCGGATCCTGGCCTCTCCCTGACTGCAAACCTCCCCTCTTTCCAGAAACCTCCCTGATAAGTTGATGACGTCCGGATCATTGTGCCATATCTTCTTCTGTTGATAGTAGCGCGAGATCAGGGTCGTCATCCTGCTCTTCAGGTGTTCAAAGCAGCCGGTGGCATTTCCGACATCCATTGCCGCAAATGCTGCTGATATAATTCCGATACCATGGGTAATGGGAAAATTGCAGACAACGATGTACGCGTCGTTGCGCGCCCCCAACCGGATTGCAGTACACC
>VEPD01000452.1 GCA_012027035.1 Ruminiclostridium sp.
GCAGGTTGAAGGAATTCGCCTTGTGATTTTACCTGCAGTCATTGATAATCCTCAACCATTCAAAAAAGCTATACAAGTTATTGACTGGCAGCCTAAGACGCGACTGCCAGGTGTTTTATTAAAGACAGTACCTTATTCATCTTTATACCTGCAGCTCCGGCAATAGCCGAACATTTCTAGCTTGTGGCCCTTGATGGAAAATCCCAGTTTTTCCTCCAGGGCTTTTTCATAATCCTCCAGCGGGCAACCATCCACAGGAAGCATTTTGCGGCATTTGACGCATAAAAAGTGATGCTTGTGTTCCATACTGTTTATCTCAAATAAGGCCTTACTATCATCATTGACACTGGTCTTGACCACGAGCCCCCTGCCCAGTAAAGCCTCCAGAACCCTGTAAACGGTTGAAAGGCTTATTGCTACTCCCTGTTCCTTAAGCTTCAAATATACGGCCTCGACAGTAACAGGCTGACCGGCTTTATCTATTACATCAAGAATGGATTCCCTGTGTTTTGTACATTTCAGATTCTCTTTTTTCAGTAAATCCTTGAAATCTTTTATTTCATCCAACTTTCTCAGCTCCTCCACTGATTCCGTATTAGATTATATTCAATCTTTTGATACAGAAAAACGCCAGAAAAATTACAGTATTAAGCATTACTATGGCTGCACCGGTTGGAAGATTGAACAGGTACGACAGGAACACGCCGGATATGACACATGACACCGAAACGACAGCCGAAATCACCATTGTACCCTTGAAACCTTTTGATATCTGAAGGGCTGTAACCGTAGGAAAAACGATTAGGCTGGAAATCAGCATGGTTCCTACAATACGTATGCCAATAGCAATTGTAACGGAAGTCAGGACTGCAATAAGGTAATTCATCAGCCGGGTATTGAGACCTGCAACCCTTGCGAATTCTTCATCATATGTAATAGCAAACAGGTTGTTGTAAAATAGTAGTACCAGGATGATAACAGCGGCTGATAAAATAATGGAAATGACAATATCAACATCGCTGATAACAAGAATACTGCCAAAGAGGTAGCTCATCAAATCCACATTAAATCCGTTGGCAAGGCTTGCAATCAATACGCCTGCCGCAATGGAAAAGGATGAAACCAGCCCAATGGCAGCGTCTCCGTGTAAATCCGCCTTCTCGTTCAACTTCAGGATTATGAATGAGGCAACAATTACCATGGGTATGGATATCAGCAGCGGAGAGGCAGCAAACAGCAAAGCGACAGCAACCGACGCGAAGCTTACGTGAGCCAGGCCATCGCCTATCAGGGAAAATTTCTTCAGCACCAGGAAAACCCCAAGTATGGAGCAGCAAGTCGCAATCAGTGATCCAACCAAAAGAGCTTTGAGTATAAAATCATATTGAACCGCTTCCATTATGCCTTGTATAACGTTAATCATCCAGATGCCTCCAGCAGAATTGGTGTTGTGACAGGTGACCGAAATATACTGTCATATCGGGAGATTTGCAGAATTCTTCATAGCTTCCGAAAAAAACCAGCCTCCTGTCAAGATACAGCATTTTTTTGGTATACTGTCCTATTGAAGCCATATCATGTGATACCAGTAAAATGGTTACCCCTTCTTTTTCATTCAAATCCTTAAGTATTCCATAAAAATCTTCTCTGATTTTCGGATCCAGCGCACTGGCAGGCTCATCCAGAATCAACAGTTCCGGAGACGAAACCAGTGCCCGGGCAAGAAGCACCCTCTGCTGCTGGCCGCCTGAAAGATTCCCCATCTTCTTCCGCTTCAGATCTGATATTTCCAGTTTATCGAGAATAGCATCTATTTTGATATAGTCGCCTTTTGAAATGAATTTGGGATCCTTCTTCCGGGCAAGGAGACCTATAGACACTATTTCCCTTACTGTTGCGGGAAATATCCGGTCGCTTGCAACCGCTTTCTGCGGCAGATACCCTGCAAATCTGCCATCTTTTGAACCATTGTTGAACCGGATCTTCCCTTCGGAAAAAGGATGAAGACCTAGAATAGCCTTCAAAAGAGTAGTCTTACCCGAACCGTTAGGCCCTACAATACCGATATAATCTCCCACTTCGGCTGTAAAGCTTATATTGCTCAAAACCTCATGCCTGCCATACTTCAATGTCAGATTTTCAACGCTTAATATACTATTCACCGTATCCCAACCCCTGTTTCAGCCTTTCCATATTGCCTTCCATTATTTCAATATAGGTTATTCCTTCATTCAATTCGTCCCTGGAAATATTGTGGGCGCCATGAAGAAGCAGCATCCCCGCTCCCGTCTCACCAGCAATAACCTTAGCCACCTTCGGTTCTACAAGCTCTTCAAAGAAGATGAATTTTGTACCTGACTCCTCCATATTCCTTACAAGCTCTGCAATCCTTTGGGGATTTGGCTCTGCATCGGGAGCAAAGCCTTTATACGGAGAAATATAATCCAGGCCATAGCGTTTTGCGAAATAACCAAAGGCAAAGTGGCCTCCATATATTATTTTTTTACTTTTTACTTTGCTAAAGGTTTCACTAAACTTTCTGTCAAGCTCCCAGAGCTTCTTCTCATATATTCCTGCGTTCTTTCTGTAAAAGCTTTCGCCTTTGGGATCTGCCTGAACCAGCCCTTCCACGATATTTTCAACCATTCTGATTGCATTAACAGGATCAAGCCATATATGAGGATCTTTTCCTACATAGCTTTCTTCTCCCGAGTCCTCTTCCTCCTGCTGATTTTCATCAATCAATTCAATCCCGGCGCTTGCATCGACTATAACAACCCCGCTGCCGGAAGTACCTTTAATAATCCTGTCGACCCATGGCTCCATATATTTCCCGGTATATACGAACATCCCTGATTTCCTTATTTCAACGATGTCTTTGGGCGAAGGCTCGAAAGCATGGGATTCCACGCCTGGAGGCAATAAAAGGCTGACATTTGCCTTATCACCGGCTATTTGCCTTACAAAGTCATACTGGGGAAAAAGGGTGGCAACAACCTTGATTTCGCCGCTGCTGACAGTTGACCCGGCTTGTTTTGTCCCACAAGCCGAAAAGTTTAATATCAATGTGAAAGTTAATAATACGGCAATAAAAAGTTTTTTTAGCATATAACACTCCAAATAATTAAAGCCAAATATGTTGCAATAATTATTTTATACAGATGAATAAATGAAATTATTGCAACAGTCACTTAAGGTAATATAATGCAAAAAACCTGCTGTATTTATTCTTTTTACATTATATACACGCGAATAATTTGCATTTGCATTTATTATACACCAAAAAACAGATTTAAATCAAAAAATCAAAAGTTTTTTTCAAGTGTAAATTTTCCGTTGACTTCATAAAAAAGTCATGGTATTATTTCCTTAAATGCATATTTGCGAACTGTTGAAAATATGAAAGGATAAAAATGGTAAGCTATAAGGAACTATATAAGCTGCACGCAGATTTCTGCAAGTTTATGGCTAATCCAAAAAGAATTGAAATACTTTTCTTATTAGGTGAAAAGGAAATGTGTGTAGATGAAATTGCTTCACAAATGAATGTAAGAGTACCGAATATTTCACAGCATTTAGCTGTTATGCGTGAAAGGGGTATCGTTGAAGCAAGGCGTGAAGGTACGAAAATGCACTACAGAGTTACAAATCCCAAAACGCTTCAAGCATGTACAATCATGAGGGATGCAATGATTGAGCAAATGAAAAAGAAACTGGAAACATTAACGAGCATAACAAATATAAAACAATTTTGAGGAGGAAGATTTAGAACAGGCTTTGGACGTTGAAATTCCCGGATAAAATAATAAATTTTAATGGAGCGCATCGGATTATGAAATATAGAGAGTCGGGCATGCCAAGCGAACAGATGTGGGATACCTTTTTTAATCCCCAACGGATTCTCAATCTAATGGATATAGATAAAAGCGTCAATACCTTATTGGATATAGGGTGTGGATACGGTACATTTTTAATTCCCGCTGCAAACCTTGTCAGCGGTACAGTTGTCGGAATAGATATTGAAAGTGAAATGATCGATGCTTGTAAAATAAAAATCCGGGAACAGGATATAGCGAATATAGACTTGATTTGCGGCGATATTTCTACCGAAAATACGGTAATAAAACTTGATAAATACAAAGATGCTATTGATTATGTTACTCTTTTCAATATTCTGCATTGTGAACAGCCCTTATACTTGCTGAAAAATGTTTATGACATTGTTAACAGCAATGGAAAAATCGGGGTAATACATTGGAAATACGAGAATACTCCAAGAGGGCCATCAATGGGAATAAGACCTACATCTGAAATGATTATCGATTGGGCTGCAAAAGCAGGGCTTTTTTTAGAGAAATATGTTGAGCTTCCACCCTACCATTTCGGGTTGGTGTTTATAAAAAAATCATAAATATAAAAAATCATAAAGGAGAAAATCATATGAAAATCGGTTTAATCAGATGTATACAAACGGAAGATATGTGTCCGGCTACAACCTGTTTAAAGGTTATGAAAGAAAAAAAGCAGGCGTTTGAAGGGGTAACTGAGGACATTGAGATTATCGGAATAAATACCTGCGGGGGCTGCCCCGGTAAAAAAGCTGTAACCCGGGCCGCTGAAATGGTTAAAAGGGGCGCTGATACTATCGTATTTGCTTCATGCATATTTAAGGGTACGCCTATCGGCTTCCCATGCCCCTTTGCGCAAACAATGAAAGACGCTATAATCAGGAAATTTGGTGATACTGTAAAGATTATTGATTATTCACATTAATTTTTATTTTAAATTGCAGTTTTTGTCGCAGCCGCAGCAAGAACCGCCGCCACTTTTTTTGAATGACTTTTTTATATTGAAAAATATGAGCAGGGCGGCTGCCAATCCTATAAAACTTAGGATTACTATTGTCCAGAACATAATCTCACTTCCTTTCATTATCAACGATATAGTATAAATTTTTATCAATTCCCAATCACAGTCTGTCCGGCGTGCAAACCTTCCATTTAATCGCTGGTGAAAATATAACTTCCGCTATGATTTCCGCAAACGCACTCCCTTCGGCCAGCATTTGCAGAAAAATCGGAAGTGATATTTTAAGCGCTTCCAAGCAACAATTTATCTCATGAAAAACCTAGCAGTGAACCTACCTGATAAACGAGTACTGCCATAATCCACCCCAATATCAGGCTGTATCCCATAGCAAAGCCGGTCCAGCCCCAGGAATTGGTTTCACGCCTTATTGCTCCAATTGTAGCAACGCAAGGTATATATAATAGTGTCATAACCATAAAGGAAAATGCCGAAAGCGGAGTCCATGCAGTGGCAAGAGCTGCTGCAAGGCCTTTTTCACCTGCGCCGTAAACAGTTCCCAGAGTTCCGACGACTACCTCCTTTGCAACCACACCAAACATCAGAGCTACCGCCGCCTCCCATATCCCGAAGCCTGCCGGCCGGAATACCGGAGCAATGAAGC
>VEPD01000028.1 GCA_012027035.1 Ruminiclostridium sp.
TTTATATACAGTATCACTCCTACCGAAACTGCTGCTGCAAACAATCCGATCGCATTTATCGTGGCGATGATCTCCTTATACGTTCTGATCGTGCTCCACATGGATTCCACTTCATCTTTCCATTCTTTGACTTTTTGTATACCGAGCTTCCCTGAGACAATATCTTTATACTGTCCTGAGAGAGCTTTATCCGAAAGCCTGATGAGAATAATTGAGGCTTTGTTATTCAGGTTAAGCTGATCTGCAGCAGCTTCAAAATTCATAATAACTGTATTGGTGTCCATCGCCATTCCGGTACGCAATATCCCTCTTATCTTGAACACCCTGGTATTTCCTTTTTCAAATACGATAGTGGTTTCATCTCCGGGGTTGGCATTTAATTCATCTGCAAGTCGATACGATACCAGGATCCCATCTCTATCACCGGCTTTCAGGGTTTCCCCAGAATCAATTTTACTTAATAGGACTGTAACTCTGTTCTCTTTTGAGGGATATAAGGCAAGGATATTAACAGATCTGGATTTTTCCATATAAGATAAAGCACCCCCTGCGGTAATTCTCGGAGAATAAGCAATTACTCTTTCTAAAACTTCAAGTTTTTGTTCCTTTATGCCCAGCCCCTCTACGTATCTATCCTTGCCATCAGGATATATATTGAGGTGACCTGAAGTTGTCTCCATTGTCCTGTCGAGGAAATCATCTGTTATGCCGTCCATGACACCGTTCAGGATAATTATATTTGCAGTTGATAAGGCAATTGCTATTGTAATAAAAACAAACATTCGTTTAATTGTTTCAGCGTCTTTTCTTGCATAAAAGAATACGCCTGACATCCTACTTCCCCCATATGGCTTTAATAATATCCACCCTGCTTGCTCTGATAGCCGGATATACCCCAGCCAGTATCGTTGTTGTAAACGAAATGATTGTAGCATTATAAAATAGGTAATAACCGAACCTTGCGCTAATCCACGTCTGCATTATGGCATCATAAAAAGGATGTGTTTCCATGTATCTGATTGCGAAGTATCCAACAACATTCCCTATGGAAACTCCTATCACACCAAAAAGCGCAGCCTCTATTATGAAAACCGTAAAAATGAAGGAGTCTGTTGCTCCGATTGCTTTCATTATCCCTATCAGTCTTCTTTTATGATGTACATTTATGTATATTACTATTCCGACCGAGATTGCTGCTGCGATCAAGCCAACCGAGGATATAATAGCCGTAAAACCTTTCCATGCATCTGCAAAACTTAACAAGAACTCGGTCTCTTCCTTCCATGTTTTAACATTATTTACTTCAAGATCCCGTATTAATATGGGTTTATATGTACCTGCCAGATCCTTATCTGAAAGCCTGATCAGGATGACAGAAGCACTGTTATCAATAGCAAGTTGCCTGTTGACCTCATTCAAATGCATAATAACTGTTGAACTATCGAAATCCTTATCTCCAGTCCGGACAATTCCTTTGACACTATATATTTTGGTTTTTCCGTTCTCAAAGGCAAGATCCACTTCATCCCCGACATCTAATTTCAGTTCTTCTGCAAGACGAAAGGAAACAAGGATGGCATTCTTATCATTAGAATTTATGGCAGCACCTCTGTCGAGTTTTTGAAGTAGTTCTGTCACTTTTTTCTCTTTTTCAGGGTCAAAAGCCAGTATTACGATAGGTGCAGAAAGTTCTTTGTAAGATAAGACCCCGCTTGCAGAGAGCCTTGGCGAATATGCCTCTACTTCTTTTAACCCGGCCAGCTTCTGTTCTTTTATGCCCAGTCCATCAATGAAACGCTCATTATCATCGGGGTATATATTTAAATGACCCATCGAAGACTCAACCGTATTGTCCACAAAATCGTATATCATCCCATCCATAAGTCCATTGATGGCAATGATATTCGCGGTTGCGAAAATTATAGATAATGTTATAAATATGAAGATCTTTTTATTTTTAAAGATATCTCTTTTTGAATAGAACAGGGCAGAGCGCATGTCAACAGACACTTCCTACCTCCCCCGTCTGAAAATTAAGACAAGAGCAAACATGGCAAGAATTGCTAAAATCAGAGTAAAGCCCGGTATGGTGTGACCACTGTTTCCTGATTGAGCTGCAGATTGGGGGGTAACCGCTACCCTTTTTTCAACAGTAAAGACCTTATCATGGTTAACAGTGACATCATTCCCCTCTAACAGCACCGAGACCATGTATGTACCTTCGTTTAAATTATCACTCCACAGGATGTTTACTGTTTTTTCCTTGTCATTTGACATGATAGTAGGGGCCGCAATTTCTTTTGTCTCGATGATCATTTCATCCTGTTTCAGGTTGAAGATGATTTTAGTATTCAGAGGAACCATGGAATTGCTTTTAATGGTAGCGCTTGCACCTATGCCGTCAGCATACACTTCGGTTATATCAGCGTTGTTCCTGGCTGTAAAATTTGAGCTTGCAGTCAGATAATATTCAGGAATGCCCTGGCTGTACAGGTAAATTTTTGCCATGCCTGTATAGTTATTACCTGCCTCAAGAGCTGCATGCCCGTGGTGATCAAGCACGATTTCTCCTCCGCTGCCCGCGGATAATGGAATCTGTTCAACACGTTTGGAATAAATTACTTGCCCCTGCGTCATTAAAACATACTCGATATCAGCAAGAAAAGGTTTAAAGTGTATCTCCTGATGTCGCTCATAAGTTCTTAGAATAAGCTTAAACCCGTTGGAATTTACGCTGAATCCATCTACATATATCTTAGTGAAATAGGCATTATCATTGGATGGTATAGCAGAATTAATAGAGTCTGCTCCAAGTGCGGAAGGGGAAAGGGTAATCATGAAAAGCAGCAGCAATATACTCGCACTCTTCTTCATGTTCATCCTCTCAAACAATTTATTATCGAGTATTCCATAATTATAATAATGTTCTTATTTCTTAAGTAGGCTATGATTTAAAAACTAAAAGAAATTAGCACTGATTCTTTGTATTTGTAAATAAGTTACTATTTTTTTTACTATTTTAAACCAAAACTCCCATGAAGAAAGAAAGTGTTCTTTTATTTGAAATAATGTGTGTGAAATCAGATCGCTATATTATAACTGTAAGTAAAAGTACAGTTGCAGCACAAAACTGGGGGAATTATGACTGATAGAATTACTTTTACGATTTCACGAAGAAAGTTTAGTGAAATCTTAATTGGTCTGGTCTTATTATTTTTTGCTTCAGGGGTCGTAGCTACAATATTGAAATATTTATGGCCGCCAAGTGTGAAGGCTACCTCAAGTGAGGTAAAAATAGCTTTAGTGGATGAGATTACAACTGGAAGTGCTAAAAAGTTTTTATTCAACGGCAAAGCGGCAGTCCTTTTAAAAATGCCTGCTGGCTGGAGGGCATTTGGAGCTATATGCACGCACCTTGGATGTATCGCTTACTGGAAGCCAGATGAGAATGATATTTTTTGCCCATGCCATCTAGGCAGGTTTGATCCCAATACAGGAGCCGTAATCTCAGGACCTCCGCCATCTCCTTTACCTGCTATTGATATTATTGTGAAAGAGGGCGCTGTTTATGCTCTAAAGTGGAAAGACGCGGATTATGTGAGATCCATCTCATTCTATGCAGGAGCGGCATGAGGCGATCTGTAAAAAATGAAAATATCCAGGCGAGAATTTACTGAAATTGGATGTAAAGTAATCATAGGAGCCGTGACTGGTATCGTTATCATCATATCCCTTTTTAAAAACAACATCGCTGCGGCTAACTTAAATGAAGAAAATTATGATTGGAATAAACATTATTGGGGCTTTGTTGTAGACAGCTATAAATGCATCGGCTGCGGCAGGTGTGCATATGCATGTAAACTTGAAAACCATGTTCCCTTCGATGAGCCCTGGTATAGAACATGGGTTGAAAGATATCGTATTAAAAAAGATGGAGAAATAAATATTGATTCTCCAAATGGAGGCGTGGATGGATTTAATGATGATATTCCTGCCGAAGATATCAAAAAGGCATTTTATGTCCCTAAATTATGTAATCATTGAGATAATCCTCCTTGCGTTCAGGTTTGCCCTGTAGGAGCCACGTATTTGACAAAAGATGGGGTTGTCCTTGTGGATTACGATTACTGTATTGGCTGTCGGTATTGCATCATGGCATGCCCATATGGCGCCAGATACTTTAACTCAAAAGAGAGCCCGCACTACAAACCACACCCCAATTTAGGGGGCGGGGGTGCTGATAAATGTACCTGGTGCTATCACAGGATTACCAAAGGTCTTTTGCCTGCATGTGTCCAGGCATGTCCCGTCGGGGCAAGGGTTTTCGGAGACCTGAAGGACCCTGAAAGCGCTGTCAATAAAATACTGGATAAAGAAAGAATAAACCTTCTTAAACCTGATCTGGGAACAAAACCAAAGGTATATTATGTGGGATTGGACCGGGAAGTGAGGTGAGGTAGAATTAATCATAATTCTTTTGATGCTGAAAA
>VEPD01000099.1 GCA_012027035.1 Ruminiclostridium sp.
CATGCGAAAATATTAACGATTAAGAGTCGAATTAAAATAAACAACAGTAACGGCTGTGAATTGGCACAAATATATGTGGCAATTCTCACCGTATTATGATCCAGAAATCGGCCGGTTCATAACAGAAGATACCAACTGGGGCAAAGACTCTCATCCCCTATCCCTCAACCTTTACACCTATGTAGCCAATAACCCAATTATGTTTGTTGACCCATCTGGGCATAGCTGGGAAGACGTTTGGAACGGCTTTAAATCAGTAGGTAGTGGCGTAGTGGACTTTGTCCAAGGTGTTGGTTCCGGTGTAATGGAAACAATAACCTATGGAACTTCAAGTGATATAGAAATCTATTATTACCGTGACAATGAAACAGCATATATTATTGGGAAAATTGTAGGAAATGCCACTGCTGGAGCATTTGGAACTATTGAAACTATTGCAGGCGGCACAGGTGCAGTTGTTACATCTCCTACTGTAGTTGGTGCAGTTGCATTAGGTGCAGTTGCTGCACATGGAGTAACTGTGGTTGGCTCTTCATTTGGAAACGCAGCTAAAAATGTAACAATTCTAAAGGCAAATTCTAATAATGGTGGCGGCGGCTCCAATAATTCATCTAAAAAAATGACAGCAAAAGAAGCTGAACAAGCTGCAAAGAAATTAGGGTATGAAAAAACAAACTATACATCACATGGACAGCCGGTATTTAAAAAAGGTAATAAATATATAACACCTGATGTTGACTCACATAATGGTGGTTCATGGAAAATGGCAGACTCGGTAAAAAATTTAGGAAGTAAGTCAACAAGAATGGGTACATATGATGCAAAACTGAAAAGGATAGGAGACTAATTTATGTATAGTTATCGTGTTTCAAAGTATAACCCTATTTTCCGCGATGAAAAAGGCAGCTATAAGAATGATGGATGGACATCGTTTGCAGATATTGGAATAGTATATGATAACCGTGAGTTTTTAATTGATGAGTATATCAGTGTTGAAAATGCATATGTACAAGCAATCAATTCATTTATAAACTGCTTAGAAGTACCATCAATGAAGATTGTTAGCCTCGAGAAAAACTATGATAGCTTAGAAATTGATAAGTACCCCGATAATTATTCAAAGCGAATGATTAGCTTATATAGCTCGATAAAAGAAGGTAGTATAATAAAAATTTCTGATATTGAATGCCTAAGCCGTTTAATACTAAGGGAACATTTATGGTGTAAGCTTGAACATAGTTCTATAATGTTTGTTCATTTTGGATATGACTATTACTTGTACTTAGGTAGCTCAAAAAGGTGTGAAGGTTCTATTGAGGAAATTACAAAGTCGGGACTTTTTGTCGAAGAATTTGAATCGCCTTATACTGATTAGTGTGTTAAATAGTAAGCGGTGGAATACATACCGTAGCCTAAAAAATCAGCTCCTTGCATTTAGCTTGGAGCTGATTTTTTAATAAAAGCTTTAGTCATAGTCCAGTGTTCGGCATGCCGAACTCTCACAGGTATGTCGGCATGCCGACATACCAAGTTTTTACATATCTATTGGCATACCAAATACCCAAACTGTGCATTTTTCAAATCTTTTACCGAGGCGTGACTGGTGTTGCAGGCGAAACGTCGCAAGGGCCATTGCCAGCGGTGTAAAGAACTCAATATAACCTATTATTGAAGATTTTTCGGTTTTAAAATCAAATCCGAAGGCGAAACCAGACCTAAAATCAATTAGTGTAGTGTTTGCATAAATCATTAATTTTTAGGACTTACAATACAAAAAACATAAATATATAATTGTTTTATCTACATTTATGAAAGGAACCTTGCAAGTATGGCAGCAGCATTTATACACTCTGAAAATAATTCTGTAATATGGGAAGAAGTCATTAAGTATCTGGAAGGCAAAATAAGGGAAATAAGTTTGAAGACGTGGATTAAAAGCATCGAGGGCATTTGTTTCAACTCAACTACTTGTATTTTAACGGCGCCTTCCTCATTTAATAAATATATTTTGGATATGAGATATTTTGATTTACTTGAAAATGCAGTTAACTCGGTAACTGCAAGTGATTTTGCACTTAACATAATTGCGAAATCAGATGATATAAAAAATGTCTTTGAAGCAAAAGACGATATATCAGTATCTGAAGAACATATCATTAACCGTTTGAATCCGGCATATACATTCGGAAATTTTGTTTCCGGTTCATGCAATAAGAAAGCCTTGATAGCAGCCTTGAAAGCAGCAAATACCAATATGAAAAATCCTAATCCCTTAATTATTTTCGGTGGGACTGGTACAGGGAAAACGCATCTGCTGCACGCCATAGGCAATGATTATAAAAAAAACGATGAAACAGCCAGGATTCAATACATGGGAATTGATGATTGTATAAGTGAATTGATGAGACAAATTCAGACTGATAATCAATACAGCTTTGAAAAAAAACTGGAGCACTTGGATTTGCTGCTGATTGACGATCTGCATCATATCGAGGGAAAGAATAGAACTTTACTTGAACTCGTCAGTTTATTTAATAGACTGAAATCTAAAAGTGTAAAGCTTATACTTGCAACAAGCAAGCCAATAGAAAAAATTATAAATGAAAACCACTCATTACTGACGGAGGCTGAATCCATTGTAAAGGTATACAAACCTGATTTCTATACAAAGAAAAAAATCCTGAAACAATACATTAAAATGTATGGAATCACTCTTTCGAATGATACTGTTGAATTGATTGCAAGGGTTGAATATCAAGGGGTTCGTGAACTCAAAGGTGCAAGATAAACACAATCCGTACAATTAAAATTAACACTTGACTTTCAAAAAAGAGATAGTTATAATTATTTCTTATACGAAATATTAGTACACGAAGGGTATCGGAGCAAAAAACGGAAGAGCATAAGATAAGGGAGGATGGGAATGAAAGATCTAAATCAAAAGGCAGAGGCGGCAAGGCTTTTTTTTGATATAGACAAAACTTTAAGACGGAGCATGCGCAGGTGCTTTGAAGATATTGGGATAACTATGCCGCAAAGCCTGGTTATCAGCGCGTTATTTAAATCCAGCGAAATGAAACTGACGGACTTGAGCAAAAAGATCAATCTTTCCAACAGCACTGTTTCCGGCATAATCGACAGATTGGAAAGGCAGCAGCTGGTTGTAAGGACAAGGAGTGAAGAGGACAGAAGGGTCGTATATTTGAAAGTGACTCCAAAGCTCAAGGAGCTCAAGAATGAATTTCACAGCAAAGCGGAAAAAAGTTTTGAAGAACTGCTGGGCACGGGATCACCTGAGGAAATAGAGAAAATTTTTGAAGGTTTGAAAACTTTGAGGGAAATTTTACGTAATATTGAATGATAAAAATCGATAAATAAAGAAAGGATATCTTATGCTGAAATTATACAGGTTTTTAAAGCCATACAGCGTCTTGGTGGCAGGTGTGCTGACGTTTGTATTCTTGCAGACGCTGGGGGACCTTTATCTACCTACATTGATGTCGGATATAATAAACGATGGCGTAATGCAGGGGGATACAGGCAAGATTTTGCAGATCGGGGGATTAATGCTGCTTATAACTGGAGGCGGAGCTGTGTGCGCCATAATTGCCAGTTTCCTTTCTTCAAAGGCTGCAGTCAGGCTGGGAACCGTCCTGCGAAGCAATATGTTCAAAAGGGTCGAAAGCTTTTCCCTCCATGAATTTGACAAGATAGGCACGGCAACTCTTATTACCAGGACTACAAACGATATAACTCAAATCCAGATGGTTACCGTTATGATCATGCGTATGATGATAGCCGCGCCAATGATGGCAATCGGGGGTATCATAATGGCATTGCAGAAGGACAGGCAGCTTACATTGGTACTTGCAGTGGCGATACCCGTTCTTGGCTGTGTGATTGCCCTGATTGCATCGCGGATGATCCCTCTGTTCAAGCTGGTGCAGGTTAAGATCGATAAAATCAATCTGGTTTTGCGGGAGAAGCTTACCGGTATCCGCGTAATCCGGGCCTTTAATACAGTTGAGCGCGAGGCCGGGCGTTTTGACGCCGCCAATGCGGATCTTACAAACAATTATATAAAAGTAAACAGGATCATGGCTTTCATGATGCCTTCAATAATGCTTGTCATGAGCTTGACCTCATTATCCATCCTCTGGTTCGGAGGCATACGCGTAAGCCGTAACAGTATGGACCTGGGCGCGCTTTTTGCATTTACGCAGTATGCGATGCAGATCATGTTCTCAATGCTGATGCTGGCCATGATGTTCATTATGGTTCCCCGCGCCCAGGCTGCGGCTTTAAGAATAAATGAAGTGCTGGATACCGTGCCGGAAATTACGGATGCCGAAACAACAAAAGATGTTTTCGACGGAAGAGGTTTTATAGAATTCAAGGATGTGGTCTTCAGCTATCATGGCGCTGAGGAGCCTGCCCTGCGGGATATTTCATTTTCAGCGCGCCCTGGGGAGGTTACAGCCATTATAGGAAGTACCGGTTCAGGCAAATCTACTCTGATAAACCTGATACCGCGGTTTTACGATGTAGACAGCGGAAGTGTTCTCATTGACGGCGTAGATGTCAGGGAGATTTCACAGGAGGCTCTCCGGGCTAAAATAGGTTTTGTACCGCAGAAAGCCGTTTTATTCTCGGGATCAATTTCCGCCAATATAAAATTCGGAAATGATGACGCGACCGGGGAAGAAATCATGCATGCTGTTGAAGTTGCACAGGCAGCCGGCTTCATATCGGAAATGGATGGAGGCTATGAGCATGAAATCGCCCAGGGAGGCGCCAACATATCGGGGGGTCAGAAGCAGAGGCTTTCCATTGCCCGCGCATTGGTGAGAAGGCCTGAAGTATATATTTTCGACGACAGCTTCTCCGCCCTTGACTTTAAAACGGACGCCAGGCTGCGAGGAGCTCTCAGGAAGGAAATTGCCGATGCAACGGTGATTATAGTCGCCCAGAGAGTTGGTACGGTTATGGATGCGGACCGCATTATTGTACTTGATGAAGGGCGGATCGCCGGAATGGGAACTCACAGGGAACTGCTTTACAATTGTGAGGTATACCGTGAAATTGTATCATCACAGCTGTCAGAGGAGGAATATATATGAGCGGATATGATAAAAATGCTCCGAGAGGACCGATGGGAGGGACTATAAGAGGGGGGCAACTGAGAGGTCCGGGCGGAGGCGGGCCTATGGGCAACTTTGGTATGCCGGTCCAAAAGGCCAGGGACTTTAAAGGCTCATTGAAAAGACTGATTAAATATTTGAAACCGCACAGGATCAATTTGATAATAGTGCTGATATTTGCAATTGCAAGTACTGCATTTACTATAGCGGCTCCTAAAATTACAGGGAAAGCCATGAACAAATTGCAGGACGGATATATGGCCAGGATGATGCTTGAGAAGATTTCCGCGGCCCAGGAGAAAGCGGTTGATCAAGTCAATAAGTTGATGGAGCAGTTACGGAACAGCTCTACCGCAGGGCAAGACCGGCAGAATTCCCGGGCAGCCGTTGACACCGAATCAATTAAAGCTATACAGGAGTTCATGAAGCTGCCCATGCTGAGTACCGTAAAGGACGCCGGAGAGAAGGCTGATATTGTCCGGAAAATCCTTGATCTGGGCGGTAAAATGCCTGCCGGCGGACAGAATGGGGTCGAAACCGGCAGAGAGAATATCAAATTGACGCAGGCACAGATTGACGGGGCTATCAGGGCAATAAGAGAAACCAATGGCGAATATGATTTTAAGTATATCGGTACGATTGTGCTGATATTGATCGGGATGTATCTGATCAGTTCGGCCTTCAGTCTGGTTATGGGTCTGGTAATGTCGGGCGTTTCACAAAAAACTGTAAGGGATTTAAGAAGTGAAGTAGATAATAAACTTTCAAGGCTGCCGCTGAAGTATTTTGACATGCATCCCCACGGGGATATTTTAAGCCGTGTGACCAATGATATTGATACCATTGCCACCACCTTGCAGCAGAGCCTGACTCAAATAATAACATCCATTATTACGATTGTCGGTTATATTATCATGATGCTCACCATCAGTCCGGTACTTACACTGATTGTTATTGCAACACTGCCGTTATATATTGTGGCAACGACTTTGATTGCGAAAAAATCACAGAAATATTTTGCTGCGCAGCAGAAAGAACTGGGCGAACTCAGCGGACATGTGGAAGAAATGTACACAGGACATAAAATAGTGAAAGCTTTCGGCCATGAAAAGGATTCAATCGAGAAGTTTGAAGCAATTAATGACAGGCTCAACAATGCCGGTTGGAAAGCTCAATTCATATCCGGCGTGATGTTTCCTCTGATGAATTTCATCAGCAATATCGGATACGTGGGCATCAGTATAGTCGGCGGAATCTGGATTACAAAGAGCCTGCTGGGGCTTGGGGATATTTTGGCGTTTATACAGTATTCCAGGCAGTTTACCATGCCAATTGTTCAGACCGCCAATATTGCAAATGTCATACAATCTACAGTTGCATGTGCCGAGCGGGTATTTGAGATACTTGATGAGACGGAGGAAATTCCCGACAGTCTTGAGGCTGTAGTAATTGAACACCCTAAGGGTGAGGTTGCGGTAGAGCATGTGGATTTCCGTTACAAAGAGGATGAACCTCTGATAGAGGACATGCATCTGAATATAAAACAGGGTCACACAATTGCTGTCGTCGGGCCCACAGGTGCCGGTAAAACTACGCTAGTAAACCTTTTGATGCGCTTCTATGAAATAAATGGAGGCAGGATAA
>VEPD01000394.1 GCA_012027035.1 Ruminiclostridium sp.
ACCGCCGCCTCGTCCGCCACGGAAAAAGCTGCTTATAAATGCGATTCTAATCAGCATGGATGTTATCCTGAACCTGAAGAAAATACCGTCAGCTATCAGAAATAGAACTATAAGAACAAACGTAAAGCCGGAGCGCCCATCTCGTCCACTTGTGTAGGGCTGTGGGGATTCGGGAGTCTTGCTTGTTCCACCGGTAAAAGTATCAATCTTTACCCCATACTCATTTGCAACTTCATTAACAATTGCCAGATACCCATAATAAAGTCCACTGTCAAAATCATTTTTCGGTTCTGCCGTATATGGTTTAATATAATCTTCTCTGATCCGTGCAACCTTACTATCTGGAAGCGCGCCTTCAAGGCCATATCCAACCTCTATTCTTAATTGACGTTCAGCCTTTGAAAATAGCATCAAAACGCCGTTATCGTTCTGTTTCTTGCCAATACCCCATTTCATAGCCAACTCAATAGAATAGGTTTCAAGATCATTCCCATTCAAGGAATCTATCGTAACCAGGACAACCTGCGCTCCTGTTTTGTCCTCCAACTGCCTGCCGAGGTTATAAATCTTGCTTTCGGTATATTGATTCAATTGATTGGCAAAGTCGTTTACATAGAACTCCTGGGTCGGTTCAGGATAATCATCCTCAGCCATTACAGGGAATGCTGCCTGTGACAGCAAAAGTACCAATACAATCAAAAGACCAATCAGTTTCCTCAATTAAAACTTCCCCCTTTACTATTCTTTAAACAATTTATTGAGATCAGGAGCCTTTTGGGCATTTTCATCAGCTTTGTAATAGTCTTTGGGGGTAAAACCAGTCAAACCTGCAAAAATATTTCCCGGGAATCTCTTAATTTTGAGGTTATACACCTGTACTGCATCAATGAATCTTCCTCTCTCGATTGATATTCTGTTTTCCGAGCCGGCTATTTCTTCTCCCAGCATAGTAAACTGTTCATTTGACTTAAGCTCGGGATATGCTTCAACAACCACGCTGATACTCCTTAGTACTTCATTGAGACTTTTATTTGCATCCAGTTTACTCTGTATGCCTTCAGTATTGTCATTTAAAATCGCTTTAGCTGCCTCTGCACTGGATCTGGCTGCCGCAATTGCTCCAAACACCTTTTCCTCATGTTTTTCTGCTTCCTGCACTACAGCTGCAAGATTAACAATAACATCCGCCCTTCTTTGCATTTTATTCTCTACTTGGGCCCACTGCTGCTGTACAGCCTGATCGGCAGCCACAAGCCCGTTATATGAGGAGATGGAGGTTACAAGTAAAATCAGTATTACAAGCACTGCAATTCCCCACTTCAACCACCTTGCAAAAGGATACTCATTAAAATCGTCAGACATAAGTCAATTCCTCCACATTCTTTTATATGATTTTATTTACGGTACAATCCTGCAATAAGTCTGATTATCGTGACAAAAAACCTGTCCCCTAATCCTACAACCGTAAGACTTCTGATTTATCGTTGACTGTCGCTCTATGTACTATATTATAATAATCTACGGTATAAGTCAAAATGCAAAAAAGATGGATTTCCCTCAAAAAACCCATCTTTAGTCATTCTGTATGAGAAATTACGCTGATTTATATTATTTTTTCATCTTTATGGCCTCTTTAGCCTTTTCTGCTATATTCTTTGCCGTCAACCCATAGTATTCCAGCAGGGCTTATGGCTTACCGGATCTGCCGAAGGTATCGTTCATACCTGCCATTCTTACCGGAACGGGATAATTCTGTACCAGCACTTCGGCAACAGCGCTTCCAAGCCCCCCTATAATATTATGCTCTTCAGCAGTGACAATAGCACCGGTTTCCTTTGCAGCATTTATAATAATATCTTTGTCAATGGGCTTGATTGTGTGAATATCCAGGACCCTTGCATTGATTCCTTCTGCCGACAGCAGCTGCCTTGCTTCTATGGCTGTATGTACCATCAGCCCTGTGGCTATTATCGTTACATCGTTTCCGTCTGAAACAGTTATTCCCTTGCCCAGCTGGAATTTAAAGCTGCTTTCATCATATATTGCAGGCACACCCAAACGTCCAAGTCTCAAATAAACCGGTCCGTCATGCTCAATGGCAGCCTTGACAGCATGCCGTGTCTCTACGGCGTCTGACGGGCTTAGAACAACCATATTGGCCAATGAACGCATTATTGCAATATCTTCAACAGCCTGATGAGAGGCTCCATCTTCACCAACTGATATTCCTGCGTGGGTTGCTCCGATTTTCACGTTCAGACCGGGGTAACAAATAGAATTGCGGACCTGCTCGCAAGCTCTTTCAGCGGCAAATACCGCAAACGTGGATGCGAAAACAATCTTGCCGCAAGTGGACAGACCGGCTGCAACCGCCATCATATTACCTTCGGCAATGCCCATATTGAAAAACCGTTCCGGATATTTCTTTTTAAAGGTTTCGGTTTTTGTTGATTTTGACAGGTCGGCATCGAGCACTACTATCCTCTGGTCGTCGCCGAATTCCGCAAGTGCGCTTCCGTAAGCTTCCCTGGTTGCAATGTTTGCCATATCATTCTACCTCCAATTTCGCTAAAAATGCATCCAACTCTGCAACAGCCTGATCTCTTTGTTCCTTGTTGGGTGCAGAACCGTGCCATCCTGCTGCATTCTCCATGAAGGATACTCCCTTACCCTTTATGGTGTCGGCAACCACCATTACAGGCATGCCTTTTGTCTTCTTTGCTTCTTCGATGGCTTCATTTATCTGGCTGTAATCATGTCCGTTTGCATTTACGACTTTCCAGCCGAAAGCCCTGAATTTATCCTCAACAACCTCCGGTGACATGATGTCGGTAATTTTTCCGTCAATCTGCAGTCCGTTATGGTCAAGGAATGCCGTCAGATTGTCAAGTTTATAATGGGCTGCCGCCATACATGCCTCCCACACCTGGCCTTCCTCTATTTCGCCATCTCCAAGTATCGCATATACCCTATAATCCTTTTTATCCAGTTTTGCTGCAAGCGCCATTCCTACCGCGGCTGAAATACCCTGCCCGAGAGAACCGGTGGACATGTCCACTCCAGGTACATCCTTCATGCTGGGGTGGCCCTGCAAATAACTTTCAATGTTTCTGAACTTGTTCAATTCCTCTACAGGGAAAAAACCTTTCTCGGCGAGAGTGGCATAAAGTGCGGGCGCACAATGCCCTTTGGATAATACAAACCTATCCCTGTCCGTCCATCTGGGATTTTTGACGTCAACCTTCATCTCATGGAAATACAGAACCGTAAGTATGTCGGCGCACGAGAGCGACCCGCCCGGATGGCCCGATGCAGCGCTATACACCTCATCAATTATATGCTTCCTTATCTTGGTTGCTTGTTTTTTTAGCTGGCTGATTTTCTTTTTTTCCATTGTTGCCGCTCCTTATATATTAATTCATACAACAGTATACTATATAGGATTTGTCAAGTCCATACTGGTATGATGAAAATTAACATTATTAAGGGCTTGTCTGGTAATAAATGTGCCATCTGATTCCGTGATGATTTTTTGTTCGGCAAGGTGGATGGAGGCGCAGATACTTTGTGTATCTAAGCC
>VEPD01000349.1 GCA_012027035.1 Ruminiclostridium sp.
CTCTACTCGAATCTGAGGGCTTCTATGGGATTGAGCCTGGCTGCCTTATATGCAGGGAACAGCCCGAAAACTATGCCTACAACCAGCGATATGCCGAAGGATAGTGTTATCCAGAAAGGTGAATATACCGGGGTCGTTAAGTTTAATCCCCCGATTATGAATCTGATGATACCCACCCCAATCAAAACACCAATCAGCCCGCCTGTACCGGTAACCATGATAGCTTCAATAAGAAACTGGACAAGGATGTTCCTTCTTTTTGCCCCGATAGCCTTTCTGATGCCGATTTCCCTGGTCCTTTCAGTCACGGATACAAGCATGATGTTCATGATGCCGATACCGCCTACCAAAAGTGATATGGCTGCTATGCCCCCAAGGATAACTGCCATCGTTCCGGTTATATCATTCAAAGTTGAAAGCATCTGGGCTTGATTGAATACTCTGAATGTAGTGCTGTCCTTGTATATTTTTGTTAAAAAAATATTTAGTTCTTCCATTACATTGTTTACTACTTCAGGACTTGAAGCCTGTACTGAGAAACTTCGTATTATTGTATTCCTGCTAAGTCTTTGGGCTACTGTTACCGGAATTATGACCTGATCATCTTCAGACTGATCCTGTCCGCCGGCTTTTAGCTCCAGAAGACCCACCACTTTGAAAATCTGCCCGTTGATTTTTATTGTCTTCCCCACAGGATCCGCTCCCCCAAAAATATCGTTAGCCACTGCAGTGCCTATCACAGCTACCTTTTGCATGTAGTCCATGTCAAAAGACAACAGATATCTGCCTGACTGGACATGCATGTTTTTTATATACTCATATTCGGGGCTCGTACCGTTCAAGGAGGTATCCCTGCTCTTGTCGCCAACTTTTACCGTCACACTTCCATTTACCTGGGGGGCTATATAGGATATACTGCCGGCGTTTTTATCGGCAAATTCTTTCAGTCCTTCATACGTAAGATTCCTGTTGCTGTTTCTGCCGGTAATCGATATCTGGATGAGGTTTGTTCCCAGCCCCTGAATGGAATCCGTAATTTTCTTTGTGGCGCCCTGTGCGAAGGCAACAGCTGCTATTACAGCGCCAACTCCGATAATTACGCCAAGCATGGTCAGAAAAGAACGCACCTTGTTGTTTACGATACTTTTCAAAGCCATCTTATAAGCCTGAAGAAAGCCCATTTACACCACCTCCCTGTCTTCGATAATTTCACCGTCCTGTAACCTGACCACTCTTTCAGCCATTGCAGCTATATTGGGATCATGAGTTATCAGAATGATGGTGTTCCCACACTGATGAAGCTCCTTCAGCGTATGAATGACTTCCTGCCCTGATTTTGAATCAAGGTTTCCTGTAGGTTCATCGGCAAGGATAATAGGAGGATCATTTACCAGCGCTCTGGCAATGGCTACCCTCTGCTGCTGTCCGCCGGACAGTTCATTCGGTTTGTGATGTATCCTGTCTCCGAGGCCCACGACTTCAAGCGCTTTTATGCTCCTCTTACGCCTTTCTTTTGACCCCACTCCCTGGTAAACCAGCGGTAATTCCACATTCTCAATGGCATTAAGCTTCTGTATGAGATTGAAGCCTTGAAATATAAAACCTATTTTTTTGTTTCTTATTTCAGCCAGCTGGTCATCCGATAACTCGCTTACTTCCTTCCCATCAAGTTCATATGTCCCTGTCGTAGGCATATCCAGGCATCCCAGCATATTCATAAGAGTTGATTTCCCCGAACCGGACGGACCGATAATAGCTACAAATTCATGTTTCCCTATATTTAAAGACACATTGTTCAAGGCATTGACAACATTTATACCCATTTTGTAAACCTTACACATATTTGATATTTTAATCATACAACTCTCCATCAAATTTTTTATTCGGACTAATCCTGATTTTTGCCGCCCACATTGGGACTATTGGAACGCGCGTTGCTATTCCTCGCATTGCCTCCAGCCTGTATACCGCCCATACCGCCGAAGCCCATACCGCCTATCCCCTTGATCTGGGCGTTATTCTGTCCGGAATTTGCGGCAAGCGCCGGCAGCACTACCTCTTCACCCTCCTGCAGCCCGCTTAGAACCTCTGCATAATCATCATTGTTGACGCCCAATTCGACAGGCTTCATAACTGTTATTCCCGCAGTACTATTATTTCTCATATTTGCAGAGTTTCCACCAATCCAACGCGCCCTTGCAGCTGCATAGTTTCCGGCGTCAGTGGTGCCCCCTGTGTTCCCCTGATTTTGAGCATTGGCGCCCGCATTACCTCTAAAAGCCCTTGCTCTATTACCACTTCCTGTATTTCCGGCAGAATTGCCTGATGTGCTATTCTCCCCGCCGGCAGAACTGCCGTTGGCTCCGCCTGCACTATTACCGGCTCCCTGCTGGCTACCCAATACCACTACAAAATTCTTACCGTTTACCTTTTGAATTGCTTCCAGCGGGACCATCAATACACCCGTCTTTTGACTTATCATTATCTCGGCATTGGCATTCATGCCCGCCTTCAGTTTGGAGGTTTCGTTTACAGTTATTGTTACAGGGTAGGTAGTTACTCCGTTCTGGGAGTTACCTTCAACTGCAATTTTAGAAACTTCGCCCGTAAGCGGACTTGACGCAGACTCGGGAAGCGCATCAACAGTAATGCTCGCCTTTTGGCCAACTTCGATCCTGGCAATGTCGAGTTCGTCTATAGGGATTGCAAATTCCATGTGATCAGGGTCGGATATAGTGGAAAGCAGTGTCCCTCTTTCAGCCGCGTCACCGGTTGCAGCATCCTGCTTGATAATTGTACCGGATATCGGGGCTTTGATCTTATAATTTTCAAGCTGCTTTTCTGCATTATCCAGCTGGTTTTGCAAATCATTGATTCTTAATGCGGTTGTGTCTCTGCTGGAAATAAGCTCGTCATTACTCAATTCCATAAGGACGGTACCCTTCTCCACATATTGATCCTTGTCAACATACAGCTTTTCAATTGTTCCGCCGCTTTCCGATTTCACCGATATCTTTTCCGCAAATGCGAAGGTCCCGTTTTCCACGCTGTAATTTGCATTTATCTCTACTTTTGCAGTTTGTCCTTCCAGGGAGTATCCGGGGTTTGGTACCGATACCTCGACATTTCTCAAAACGCCGCCCTCGGGTGTGGAGGTCGTCCTGTCGCTTACAAGGGATACCTTCCCTTTCATGGTTAAAAATGAACCGGGAAATATGACCTCGGCTTCCTGCCCTTTCTCAATTTCCACAAAAGAATTAAAGGGCACTGTCAGCTTGAATTCCGAGCTTTCAGAAATATTCAGTACTGTTGACCCTTTACTGACGGTATCGCCTTCACGGACAGTCAGGTCCGATACATACCCGCTTGCCGGCGCCGTCACTTTAAGCTTGCCAATGCTGGATTCCGTAGTATTCTGCGATATCTTTGTCTGCTCAATATTGTTTTTGATATTTTCAATATTCAACCTGGCGTCGGAATCATCCAATTCATACATCAAATCCCCTTCTTTTACCTTGTCGCCCTCTTTGAAATAAACCTTTGTTATTGTCGAATTAACGCCGGGATATACATCCAGCCTGTTGGATGACGAAATTGCACCTGATCCTGTTACAGTTACATTCATATCACCTTTAGTAACGGTTGCAGTCCTCAATTGCCGGTCTGATACGTTTTTAGCCCCAAAAAGGCCGGCGGCAATGCTGTTGCGAAGGCCAAAGATGTTAAAACGCAACAGAATACCTGCTGCAAGCAGAAAGATTATGCAAATTGATATGATTTTGACAGCTTTTTTTTGAAATAACCCTTTGCGAATTCCGGATTCACTTTTATTCATTTTTCACACTCCTGTTAATAGTAATTAAGCGAAATGATTTCCTCTTGCCTTGTTCAGTACTACAGCGGCAATTACCAAATTATCCTTGCAGAACTAGAGCATTGAAGCGTTTATACTAATTCTGCAAGGTGCATGAATGCCGATGAATCAATGTTTGTTTCTCTGTAGTATTAGTTATTTATATTTTATCGAGTTTTTGTGAATAACCATTGGAAAAATTATTAACAATCTGTGAATTATTACAAATAAATATGGAACTATTGTATAAGACATTTCGTCCAATATATCCGTATTATATGCAAAGTGAATTTTCTGCACAAGGGGGGCGCGGCAGCATTGGCCATCATTGAAATGAAAGGTATTACACGGCAATACAAGAATGGGCAGATCCGGGTCGAAGTACTTAAAGGCATAGACCTTCGCATCGAACGCTCGGAATTTGTATCCATAATGGGTCCGTCGGGATCCGGCAAATCCACACTGCTGAATATAATCGGATGTCTTGACAATCCAACGTCCGGCATATATGAGCTTGACGGCAGCAGCATAGCAAAACTGGGGGACGGAACCCTATGCGACATCAGGAATCAGTATATCGGATTTGTGTTTCAGCAGTTTCATCTGTTACCTAAACTGAATGCGCTGGAAAATGTCCAGCTGCCTCTTATTTACAGGGGGCTTTTCGGAAGGGCACGCAGGCGTGCGGCAATGGAAGCGCTTGAAGTAGTGGGGTTGTCAGACAGGATGAATCATCTTCCTTCACAGCTGTCGGGAGGTGAACAGCAAAGAGTTGCAATTGCAAGAGCAATAAGCATGAAGCCGTTTGTAATACTTGCCGATGAGCCCACCGGCGCACTTGATTCCAATTCCGGCGCCAACATAATGTCCATTTTCCATGAGTTGAATGAAAAACATAAAATGACCATAGTGCAGGTCACACATGATATGAATGTAGCCAATCACGGAAGTAAGATCTTCCGTATATTGGACGGATCAATAGATCATGTGGAGATTATCAATGAAAAAGTATTAGTCTGAAAGATAAATTTATAGGGGGTTTGAAAAATGGCACAGCGTATAATTATAATATTTTTGATCCTGGTGATTGTTCTTGGCGGAGGTATGTATGCATATAAGGAGTTAATGCCTCCTGCAGAACAGGAGGCTTCCGGACCGGTGTATTCAACCAAAGCGGTCGTACGGGGAAATATTGCCGTCGGCGTAGAGACTATAGGCGGCCTGGATCCTTCACAACAGGGAGGGCTCA
>VEPD01000518.1 GCA_012027035.1 Ruminiclostridium sp.
AAGAAAAAAGGAACAACCGACGGATACGTCGAGGTACCAGCTAATAAGGGAAAGGGCTTTAAAAGCGCATGAAGACCCTGCCGACCCTGCACATTATAACTATAACTTTGTATCTCATCCGGAAATAATTGATAACTACGGAGTGAACCGTATGGGTCAAACTCTCCCGCTGTCAGGTGAATTACGCCTGTTACCGGATCAATCGGTCAAAGACGCCGATGAGCTTGAAAGCAGTCTTGAGATAGAAAATGCAGTGCATAAGTATGTCGCAAAAACAGGGAAAGGTAATATATCCATATCAACCATCGTAGGGCAGGATTCCGATATTATATTATCGCAGGTAAAGCAAACAGGTGTAAACAAAATACGGTCTATTAAAATAACAGTGCCGGAAAGACGGTATCATGAGATAAAAAGCGAATACAAGTTATATAACGGCAACACCGCATATCTCATCAACAGCTTTTATCCAGGCAGTTTGGAAAAGGAAGCCGATACGCCGTTTAAATATATATTCATGTTAAGGATCACCGGTGCGAAAAGCAGCGGTGTGATTGTGCCGGGAGAGGGATTAAGGGTCGACATTTTAAAGGCTGAAGACGATTTCAATATAATAACTTGCGTTGTAACTGAAGAGGAAACCGGGGATTTGCTGAGGACTGCGGTTAAGAGGCTTGATGAGGCCGAAAGGAATATTTATGGAATCGTTAAGGACCATGGGCAATACTGGAACAAATTCTGGAGTAAATCAGGTATAAGTATTTCCGACAGTATGCTGGAAAAGCTATGGTATTTGAACTTGTATTCATTGGAATGCTGCAGCGGGAAGGGAGCGAGGCTGTATGAGCAGGCATGCGGACTTAACGGCCTCTGGGATATAAAGCAGCCTTCCCAATGGGGAAGCTCATGGTACTGGGACGTCAACATAGAGGAAAGCTTCTGGCCGGTTTATACCTGCAACCATCTGGAATTGAGCGAAGTATTCTACAAAGCTTTGCTGTCCTATGTTGACCTTGCCAAAAAAAGGGCAAAGGAATTTTACGGCTTCAGGGGGATTGCCACCGATTACCCTTTTGACTTCTATATCGGTATGTGGCCATGGTGTGCGCAGTATTTGTGGTGGCATTACCTGTATTCCGGGGATGAGAAATTTTTGAAAGAAAAGGCTTACCCTCTTTTTAAAGATATATTGATGTTTTTTGAAGATTATTTGCAATATGATGAAGCGAAGGACCAGTATTATATATTCCCGGACGTATCTCCAGAGCAGGGACCGATGACGCGAAACGCCACAATGACTCTGGCTTGTTTGAGATTTCTGCTCAGGGCGGCTATCAAAGCAAACAGGATATTGAACGAAGATGGAGAAGATTTCGCAAGATGGGAAGGAATCTATAATAAGCTGCCATTTTACTCCATAGGGGAATCCGTTGAATTCGGAAAAACGATAAAAGTTTCCGAATGGGCGTCTCCTACACAGTATTTAAACCACTCTTCATTGCTGTCACCCTGTTATCCTTTAGGAGAAATAAGCAAGCGCAGCAGTGAAGAGTTAAGGCAAATAGGCACAAATACGTTAAAATATGCCGAGACATTACAGTGCGTAGGCACTCACAGTTTCGGATGGGAAGCAAGTACCGCGGCAAGAATGGGCTATGGGGACGAGGCAGTGAGATTGCTTTATGAATTCGGCGTCATGTTCTTAATGAGTACCAATGGCTTGTTTTCCGAAGAAACCGGAAGGTGGATCCAGAATTGCAATACAGCCAGCGCGCCGGTATATAATCCGCCTTTGATCGAATCAGGCAGTGCAACGGTGGCAGCTATAAACGAAATGCTTCTTCAGAGTTTCGAGGGTATCATAGAGGTATTTCCCTCGCTTCCCAGGGGGATGAAGCCTGATTTTAACTGTAATAAACCTTACAACAGTGTAATCGATGTTCTTCCAGGTAAGTATGAGGCGTGGAAGGACTGCAGTTTTGAGAATCTGCTTGCAGAAGGGGCATTTGAAGTGTCTGCATGTCAGCATGGCTCAGAAACTGCTTTTGTAAGAATAAAAAGTCTGGCGGGGAATGGGATAAAGCTGATAAATCCGTTCCGGTCAAAGAAATTAGCTGTGAAATGTGAAAATAAGAACATTGAATTTAAATTAACAGGCGACTTGATTTGCTTTGAAACGCAGAAGGGCAGAATTTATGAAATAAAGGCTGTTGAAGGATCTGAATGCCATTCCTGTGAAAATGGCGCAGCCTATGCCGGAAATAAAAATCTGCAATGTCAGGATAATGATGTTGAAATATATGTGGGGCCGACAAAAAGAAGAGTATTTCTGGGAAAAAATGAAGATACGGATTTCTTGAGTGAACTTGATAACATTACCTTTGATTTTTATCACGGAAATATTAAAACATCCAGGGTCGCGATTTACAGGTTTGACTTCAGCCAGCCTGAAGACCGGATGGAAAAGGACTATGGAAGCATATTGCCAAGACAGTTTCATGCATGCGGCAAGCAGGGACTGGATTTTATCAGGATAACAAAAGATACGGATTTTACACCAGCCAGAGGTTATGGGTGGGATAATGCCGCATTTCTGAAGTATTTGGACAGAGGAACTCCCGATCCGTTAAGGAGAGACTTTATTTGCGGAAGTGAGGAAAGAAAGTTTAAAATTGAGCTACTAAAGGGCCAGTATCAGGTGTTTATTGCAACCGGCGACAGCCTGGAAAATACTTATACGGAAATTGAAATTAACGGACAGCAGAAATGGAAGCCGGAGGGCGTTATAAAGGCTGGAAGGTTTAAAGCGATTGTTCTGCCGGTGGCGCAGTATAAGGATGGGATAATGGATGTTGCAGTTTCGACAATGGTTGGGTATGATTGGAAGATAGGCATGATGATCGTAAACAGGCTGCTATAACCGGATTTTAAAATGGGGTGATTATTTGACGTCAAAAGAGAGGACCAGTGCTGCTTTTTCAGGGAAAAACGGTGACAGATTGCCCATGTGGTATGGAGGCGCACCTGAAACAACTCATAATATCATGAATTTTTTAGGGGCCGATACAGAAGACGAAGCTATGGAAATAGCAGGGATAGACTTCAGGACTTTGAGACCAAAGTACGTAGGACCGGAATTGAAAACATATGATGACGGTTCATACGATACAATATGGGGGATAAAGCGCGGGGGGTATCACTATGGCCAGCCTTTGAACCATCCTCTTGCAAATGCCGAGTGTGTTGGCGATGTTGATAAATATATGTGGCCGGAGATTGATTGGTGGGATGTCAAGCTCACGAAGCAGGAAATCAAACTAGCTGAAGACTATTTTATAATCGGCGGTATGTGGGCGCCTTTTTTCCATGATGTAACGGAATTTCTGGGAATGGAAAAGTGCTTTATCGACATGTATCTTAACCCCGGATTGGTTGAAGCTGTAACAGAAAAGATTTTCAACTACTATTACGGGTTATCGGAAAAAGCTTTTGAAGAAAACAAAGGCCTCATTGATATGTTTTTCTTCGGAAATGATTTTGGTTCCCAGCGGGGACTCCTCTGTTCCCCGGAAATGTGGAGGAATTTTTTTAAACCGGGTATAGAAAAACTGGTTACCCTTGGTCATAAATACAATATAAAAACGGCGCTGCATTCCTGCGGTGATATCCATGAAATAATACCTGATCTGATTGACATAGGTCTGGATGCTGTCAATCCGATACAGGTGAATGCGGAAAACATGGATCCTGCCGTTTTAAAAAGAAAATTCGGAAAAGATATTGTTTTTTTTGGAGGGATAGATGAAAATGTAATATTGGCAACCGGTACAGAAGAAGAGGTGAGGAAGGAGACCAGGAGAATTATTGATATATTGGGCGCCGATGGAAAATATATTGTCGCAGCTTCACACGATTATTTGCTGCCGGAAATTCCCGCAGCAAACATATGTGCAATGTTTGACGAGGCAAAAAAATATTCAGCCAGCAGAGGGTAGATTGTAGAATAAAATGCTATCGAAATTTTGTTGGAACATGAGTTTTTGTGGTAGAATCTATAATAATTAATTAAAATATGATTAAAATCAGGAGGCAGAGCTTTGAAAAGATATGTATTTGTGGGTGCAAGCAACAGGGCAATGGGTATGTACGTGAAACTTTACGCAGAGGAATTCAAGGATTATGCCGAACTTGCAGGAGTATTTGATATCAACTCCGTAAGGGCTGGTATCCTTGGCAAGGCATGCGGAAATATACCGGTTTATGGTGATTTTGACAGGATGATCAGGGAAACGAAGCCGGATGCTGTAATAGTTACAACGGTTGACAGGTACCATGACGAATATATTGTCAAAGCCCTGGAAGCGGGATGCGATGCTATTACGGAAAAACCAATGACCATTGATGCCGAAAAGTCCAGGGCTATACTTGAGGCGGAGAAGAGGACGGGCAGAAAGGTGATCGTTACTTTCAACTGCCGTTATATGCCTTATGTGGCCAGAGTTAAAGAGCTTTTAAAAGGAGGAGCCATAGGGAAGATTTTAAATGCCGACCTTGAATGGATGCTTGACAGAAGCCACGGCGCCGACTATTTCAGGAGGTGGCACCGTTATATGAGGAATAGCGGAGGATTGTTGGTTCATAAAGCGACTCACCATTTTGATATGATTAACTGGTGGTTGGACCAGAATCCGGAAGAGGTCTTCGCCTTTGGAACAAGGAATTTTTATGGTCCTACAAGGGAGCAGCGGGGTGAAAGGTGCTTCACATGCCCTTACAAAAACAAATGTGAGTTTTTCTGGGACATTAAGGCCGATGACTTTTCAAGAAGATTTTATCTGGAGGCTGAAAAGGAAGACGGCTATTTCAGGGATGGTTGTGTTTTTGCCGGGGATATTGATATTTATGATACCATGTCGGTTAATGTAAAATACTCGGGAGGCGCATTTTTGAGCTATTCACTTGTTGCGTACAGTCCGTATGAAGGTTGGAAGGTATCGTTTAACGGTACCGAAGGAAGGCTTGAAGCAGAGGAATTCGGAAGCGGAATAAGGAGAGATGAACCCAATGGGCAAATCAGGTTGTATAACCGCAGGGGAGAATGTACGACTTACGACATGATGAAGAATAATGGCGCCCATGGAGGCGGCGATGAAGAACTGCTGAGAGATATATTCATAGGAGGCATGAGTGATCCGCTTGGAAAAAAGTCCGGTTCATTTTCAGGCGCTATGTCGGTGCTTATCGGAGCTGCAGCGAATATTTCAATTAAAACTAAAAAACCGGTAAACATCAAAGAATTACTATACTAATACTACAGCGCAAACGGTAAACTCTCGAAAGGAGTATTTAAATGACGCCGAAAGAGCGGGCTGTTGCCGCACTAACATTAAAAGTACCGGATATGGTACCGACATTTGAACTTGAGTTTCAACTGGAAGAGGAGATGTTTGGCAAACCTTTTCTCCGTAAAAACGAACTTATCGGGAAAACCTCAAAGGAAAAAGAGAGGCTTATTAAGGAAAATGCCGAATATATGGTTCGTGTCTATGAAGCTCTGGAGTACTCTATTATTCCCTTGCATTACCTTGAGTTGGAAGATATGAAGCTTACAGCGCAATACCTGCGTGAACTTGTTGGAAATAAATATATGCTGACGGCTCATGGCGACGGAACTTTTGCCATCCCTTCAGGTGATAAGATGACTGAATTTATATACAGGCTGGCCG
Organism: Ruminiclostridium sp.; assembly: GCA_012027035.1. Classification (GTDB taxonomy): domain Bacteria; phylum Bacillota; class Clostridia; order Acetivibrionales; family DTU013; genus MnB-11. The sequence goes on from VEPD01000518.1 coordinate 5,727, forward strand.
ATAAACCGGAGGAAGCAAAAGAGGCAGCCGAAGTAAAAGCTAATGATGCTATAGAGAGGAACAAGGGATTATTTGAAGCCGGGGTTGATT
>VEPD01000221.1 GCA_012027035.1 Ruminiclostridium sp.
ATATATAATTAACTCTCAAACTGTTAAACACATTATAATAACAAAAGTAAACTTTTTCAAGGCTATGCGTTAATAATGTTGATGGCTATAATAGAGCTTTATTCATATTTGTGAATAAAGTTTCTGGCATATTTTACAAATGAGCTTGCAGGATAATCCTGTACCAAAGTTTTCATCAAATACAGGGCGGCTGTTTTATCTCCCGTTCTATAATATGCATAAGCAAGGTAATAAAGACAGTTATCCGAGTAACTGTCTTTATTTGAAAATTCTCTTGACAATAAGAACTTTGATTTTGCTTCGGAATAATCAGTTTGCTGATATAGCTTATAGCCCTCGTCAAAAACCTGCCTGCCTGCTTCGCTGTATGCCCTGGCAGATAGACTCGTATATGCTTCCACCGCCTTTTCATCAAATGCATCAGGATTTATTTTCTGAAATATCTGGGCGCTGGCTACAATGTTGCCCTTAATATACTCCGACTGTGCTTCACTCAGTTTTCCATATTGTCTTATTTTTTCCTGTAATTCTTCTTCCATAATATTTAAATCGCTAATCTGCTTATCAATTGTATTCTGAAAGTTTTTATTTTCATCAGCCAGTTTTTCATTTTCACCGGTCAGCTTTGTAATTATCTCCTGAGCATTTGCGAAGCTCAATTGATATTTTTTCTTTTCATTTTGCTGTTTATTTATTTGCGTATTAAGATTATCAATGCTTTTTTGCTGCCTTATCTGACTGTAAGCTGTAATTAGCAGCACAATAAACGCGCTTGTAAATAATACGACTGCATAAACCCATATCTTTGATTTCATATTTCTTTTTTTTTCCATAGTGATCATCCCCATTTTACAATAGCTATTCTACATATTTTGTTGTTATCCTGGTTTTTTTAGCAATGTCTATTGCCTTTATCTCTTCTGCTGAAAGTGCATATCTTGATTTACTGTTTGTAACCGGATTTGCATAAGTAGATGAACTATCCCTTGCATATAGACTGCTTAAAACCAGACCATCGTCATTATTATCAAGCAATGCGATGGAATAACTCAAATCACTTCCGACATTGTCGAATGCATTGTACCTTACTACCCCCACCTTCTGAATGCAGTAATACATATTTCTTTCAATGGTATTCATCTGATATTCCATTTCCTTGTTCTTGTCTATCACAAAATTCACCTTGTTTATGCAATCATCCAGAACTTTTTCAATATTTACACCACTTAATCCATTCATAAACTTTAAATATTTCACTTTTAATTTTTTAACTCTGATTCTAGTAAAGATATTCATTATGAATAAAATTATGATCAAAAACAAGCTGACTCCTGATATTAACCTATCAATTGAAATGTTGAAAACTTCTTCCATCCGAATGCTCCTCTTTTAGTCTCTTATCATATGCATTTACTTTTTTTCGACAAGCCCTCTATCAATTCTATAATCCTTTCCAACTCATCCACTGAATAGTATTCTATCATTATTTTCCCACTCTTGTTGTTTCTTAGAATCCTTACTTTTGTTCCGAATATTTCTCTGAATCTATCTTCTATAGCCAGATACTCTTCGTCCGGTTTTTGAGGCGTCTTTTTTCCCTTTTTACTTAATACTCTCTTTACCAGCTTTTCAGCCTCTCTCACATTCAACTCTCTGCTGATGATTTCCTCAGAAGCTTTTATTTGCAGTGCCTTATCTTCTATAGAAAGCAGCGCTCTGGCATGTCCGCTGGACAGATCCCCATCTATGACAAGCTTTATTAGTTTTTCCTGAAGCGTAAGCAATCGAATAGTATTGGCAATAGCAGGACGACTCCTTCCAACGGCAACGGAAATATCCTCCTGCGTCATCCCGAATTCTGTTATAAGCTTCTCATAAGCTTCCGCTTCCTCAATTGGGTTCAGATCCTCTCTTTGAATATTTTCAATGAGGGCAATTTCCATAACCTGTTTGCTGGACAGATCCTTTATAATTACAGGAACTTTTTCCAGTCCAGCTAATCTTGCAGCTCTCCATCGTCTTTCACCGGCAACTATTTTATATGTATCCTCTTCCCGCTTCACAATAAGAGGCTGCACTATTCCATGGAGTTTTATGGATTCCGCAAGCTGCGAAAGCTTATCATCGTTGAAATACTTACGTGGCTGGCCAGCGTTGGGTTCTATCTCGTTTATTTTCATTTCTCTTACGCCGGTATTTTCAGAATCGGCGGAAGATATCAAAGCTCCCAGTCCTTTGCCAAGTCCTTTCCTAATCATTATCTGTCAACCCCCTCGGAATAGTCAATAACTTCTTGCGCCAGCTCCAGATAACATTCCGCTCCTTTCGATTTTGCATCATACAGAATGATGGGAAGTCCAAAACTTGGCGCTTCACTTAAACGGACATTTCTGGGTATAACCGTCCGGTATACCTTGTTTTTAAAATATTTTTTAACGTCATCAACTACCTGAATTGATAAATTTGTCCTTGCATCAAACATTGTAAGTACGACGCCCTCTACATCCAAAGCAGGATTTAAATGCCTTTGCACAAGCTTTACCGTATTCATTAGCTGGCTGAGTCCTTCAAGTGCATAATACTCACATTGTATCGGTACAAGTATGGTATCCGAAGCTGTTAATGCATTAAGAGTCAGAAGCCCCAGGGAAGGAGGGCAATCTATCAATATGAAATCAAATTTTCCCCTTATGTCGGAAATGGATGCCTTGATCCTGGTTTCTCTTGATATGACTGAAACCAACTCCACCTCGGCGCCTACCAATTGAATATTTGAAGGGCAGATTTTTAAATTGTCGACTATTGTATCGATTAAAGCATTTTCAATATTCTCGTCACCTATAAGGACTTCATATATTGATTTATGTACGGTTTTTTTGTCTATACCCAGACCGCTTGTGGTGTTCCCCTGAGGGTCTACATCTATAATTGCAACCTTTTTCCCCTTAAATGCAAGACATGCGCTTAAATTTACAGCTGTAGTAGTTTTGCCGACTCCGCCTTTCTGGTTTGCTATTGCAATTACTTTTGCCAAATAATCCTCTCCCCCGACATTAAATAGTAACCCATGAACATCTCTGTAATTATATCACAAGTCATATTTTGTAACAATTAATTTTATTTTGTGGTATGCTTCCATAGAATAGAAAGAATGTGAACTATTATGAAAGCGGAAAGGATAACCAGCCTGTCATTCAGGATGCTTCACGAACAGATTCTAATGTTATTACTTGCTCCAATGAGGGCGCTGGGTATTCGCCATCCGTGGCTCAGTACCAGCGCCGGCGGCATCCGTGCCGACGGGAGCCTCATTTGAGCTGCATAATACCAAAAGAATCTGTAACGCTTGCAACATGAATACCCTACTGGTCACCCTTCCCGTTTTCTTCGGTTAGTGTTAGAAATGTTTTGAATGAATAATTAATGCTACTTAAGGAATCAGGCTTGAAATATTTCTTTATTTTCAGACCCATTGCTTCTAACCGGGATGGGTGGGCGTGGCTACAAATAAATGCGTCATGTGGAGGAATGGCTGCAGGCTGTTTGTCCTGTTGAAACTCGAATGCGGTACCCCGGTGGAATACCCTATATACTTCGGCACGG
>VEPD01000252.1 GCA_012027035.1 Ruminiclostridium sp.
AGTGCTGATGATACCTGGCTGGTAACGGCCCGGGAAAGTAAGTCTCTGCCAGATTTATACCAAAGCCCTGTGTTAATACGACACAGGGCTTTGTGCTATTAATAGGATTGAGAAGGGTTTTAAATGCCAGCGTCCACATAATAAAAAAAATACAAATTCGGAATATTATATTCCAGAAATATGTGGTACTATATAGTATAAGTATATACGTTTTCGGTGCTGAAGCAGGAAAAATTATATAGAAGGGGTAACAGGACATGAGAGTTATCAATACTTTATCCTATAAGCTGGCGCACTCCCTTTCCGCAGAATTAAACCACACCCATGAAAAGAAGCGGGTCTATTATTATGGATTTCAGATTGTCATAGGCGGACTGGTAAAAGGAATACTGCTGGTACTTCTCGCATTTCTTCTGGGCATTCTCCATTCTACACTTTCAGTACTGTTTTTCTTTGCTGCACTGCGAATCGTTGCAGGCGGCTATCACATGGATAACTACAACAGATGCATGTTTACATCCTTCGGAATATTCATCCTGCTGGGACTGATGGTGGAGCATACATATATTTACTGGAATTTCACTTTGCTTGTTGCGTTATCCGTATCGGCCTTTGCAGCGGCGTTGATTTCATCTGTCAAATGGGCTCCTGCAGACACCCCATATAAACCGATAACCGACCCAAAAAAGAGAAAAAATCTTAAAATTCTTTCCATTATTGTTGTATTTGCCTGGTTGGCGGCAGATATCATTTTAATAATAAACAAACTGAATTTTTATGTGCTTGCCGGATGTTCAGGGATGTTAATGGCTGCTTTCATCATATCGCCTGCAGGTTATAGGTTCTTTGACTTCATAAGCGGAAAAAAGCGGAAGTCCGAAAACCCTACTCTTTCTGCATAATATTATCTTTACAAACCTATATCTAAGTATTAAAATGAATTAAAGCTTGAAAATCCGAGTCATTTCAAACTGCAAAAAGGTTTTACGCAAGTATTTTCAGTGTTCCTGAATATCTTAGAATTCATGCAATATATTGGAAACTGTCATAATACTTCGGATGGAGTTGAGAAAAACCAGGTGGAAATAAAGGAACTGAAGGATAGTATACTCAGATTAAAGAAAGATAAAAATGCAACTATTGTTGCCCACAATTATCAGGTGGACGATGTACAGGAAATAGCGGATCTTGTTGGTGATTCCCTCGCTCTCAGCAAGTACTGCGCTCAAGACCCGGCAGAGATTATTGTTTTCTGCGGAGTGCACTTTATGGCGGAAAGCGCCAAAATACTTTCACCGCAAAAGACAGTCCTTTTGCCTGAAAAGGACGCAGGCTGCCCGATGGCGGAAATGGCCACCGCTGAAGCGTTAAGAGAAGAAAAGAAACGTTATCCCGACGCTGCGGTGGTGTGCTATATCAACTCTACGGCAGAAGTAAAGGCTGAAAGCGATATTTGCTGTACATCTTCCAATGCGGTAAAAGTGGTAAAATCAGTGAAACAAAAAAGGATCATATTTGTTCCAGACCAGAATCTTGGCCATTATGTAGCGCAGCAGGTTCCCGAAAAGGAAATCATCCTGTGGAAGGGCTTTTGTACCACACATAATAAGATTAAAGCTGCCGAGGTGGAAAAAATAAAGGCTCTGCACCCTGATGCGCTTTTGCTGGTACATCCCGAATGCAAGCCGGATATTTTGGTATTTGCGGATTTTATAGGAAGTACCAAGCAAATCATTGACTATGCCACAAAGAGCAGTGCAAGCAAATTCATAATCGGGACGGAAATGGGAGTACTGTATAAGCTTAAAAAGGACAACCCGGATAAACAGTTTTATTTGATGGCTCCCGGGCTTGTTTGTCCGAACATGAAAAGAACCTCTCTTCAGAGTGTTTATAATTCCTTGAAGGAAATGAAATATAAGATAGAATTGGATGAAAAAATCAGGATCAAGGCAAAAGGATCACTTGACAGAATGTTGGAGGTCCGGTAATTAACATGAATTAAATAAAATTGACATCTTTCCGATGCTATTGAAATTTTGTTGGAACATGAGTTTTTGCGGTAGAATCAAACTAGAGTTGTTAAATTGTTAATCAATTATCAAAATGTAAATGCCGGACCTATAAAGGATGGTAGAGAAGTGAGCAAATACAGGTATCTTATGGATTTTGATTCGGAAAAGCTGATAAAGGAGTACCATGACGTAATAATTATTGGCAGCGGTATTGCCGGTGTATTCACAGCCCTTGAGATTTCACAGGAATATGATGTCGCCATATTGACCAAGGAAACACTGGATATCAGCAACTCTGTCTTAGCCCAGGGCGGAATAGCGGTTTCACTGGATAAGAAGGATTCTCCCGAACTGCACTTCAAGGACACGCTCTATGCTGGAGCCGGGCTTTGTGATGAAGAGAGCGTCTGGGTGCTTGTCAATGAAGCTGCATCCAATATTGACCGCCTATGCAATTTCGGCGTAAATTTTGATAAGACAAAACAGCAGGAACTGGCTCTTACCAGAGAAGCCGCACACAGCATGAACAGGATCATCCACGCGGGTGATACTACCGGTAAGGAAGTTTGTGACAAGCTGATTTCAGTAGTAAAGACGAGAAACAATATTAAAATATGTGAAAGAACCTTTGTAATCGATCTTGTTACAAAGGATGGAGCCTGCAAAGGCGTTTTGGTCTGCGACGAGAACGGGGATGCGAAGAAGTTTCTGGTATCGGACATTGTAGTTTGTGCAACAGGCGGTTTCGGACAATTGTTCAGCAGTACGACAAATCCTGAAGTCGCAACGGGAGACGGTATAAGTATGGCATATAGAGCCGGGGCGGAGCTGATGGACCTGGAATTCGTCCAGTTTCATCCCACTGTGCTATACCATCCGCAGAATAAAAGCTTTCTTATTTCAGAAGCTGTAAGGGGCGAGGGCGCACTCCTCAAGAATGCCGAAGGAAAAAGATTCATGCCCGAATATCATCCCCTGAACGAGCTTGCGCCGAGGGACGTGGTTTCCAGGGCTATATTCGAGGAAATGAAAAGAACCCGTACCTCAAATGTATTTTTGGATATTTCATTTAAGGATAAGGATTATCTTGAAGCAAGATTCCCCAACATTTATAAGACATGCCTGGGCTACGGGATAGATATTACAAAAGACATGATTCCGGTCGCTCCTGCCGAGCATTATTGCATGGGCGGAATCAAGGCCGACGTCAATGGAAAGACTAACATCAACGGCTTTTTCACATGCGGGGAATGTGCCTGCAACGGCATACACGGGGCAAATAGACTGGCCAGCAATTCGCTGCTGGAAGGCCTTGTTTTCGGGCGGTTGATAGGAGAGCAGGCAGATAGATTACTTAAAAACAGCAGAGTATCCCGGGAACCTTTGAATCTGGTCTATAAAACTAACCGGAACGATGCCCGGGTTGACAGTAACCTGGTAAGGACCGACATTCAAAAGGAAATGACAAGGGAAGTAGGAATAATAAGAAACAGGGAGGGCCTTTTGCGGGCTCTGAACAAGGTCAATTCACACGGGAAGATGCTTGAGGACTCTAAAAGTAAAAGGCTTGAAGATTTTGAACTGCAGAATATCCTCCTTCTTTCAAGACTGGTAATCGAATCGGCGCTTGAGCGGGAGGAAAGCCGCGGCGCCCATTACCGTTCCGATTTCAGTAAAACGGACGATGAAAATTGGAAACGGCACATTATCAAAAGCGGTAAAATACCAAATTTTGTTGGAACATGAGTTTTGCGGTAGAATCAATCTTAGAATATAATATAAATGGAGGAGGCACAATGCTGGACAACCTATATATAGATGATCTTATACTATCTGCCATAAAAGAAGATATGCCCATGGGAGATATTACCACTGACAATATCATAGCGCCGGAGTCCAGATCCAGGGCCGTACTTTTAGCCAAACAGGATGCCGTAATAGCCGGTCTTGATGTTTTTGAAAGGGTTTTCAGGCTGCTTACAGCTGATATTGCTTTTAAAAGGAACATAGAAGACGGGCAACATATTAAAAAAGGCGATGTTTTTCTTGAATTTGAAGGAAATACATCTGCCATGCTCAGAGGTGAGAGGACAGCTTTGAACTTTCTGCAGCGCTTGTCGGGGATCGCCACAAAGACCTTCGAATTCATCAGCAAGGTCAAGGGTCTCACCGTCAAAGTGGCGGATACCAGAAAAACAGTACCCGGGCTCAGGTATCTGGACAAATATGCAGTTAAAATGGGCGGGGGGCAAAACCACAGACTCTGCCTTTCTGACGGCGTGCTGATAAAGGACAACCACATAAAAGCCGCAGGTGGTATAAAGAATGCCATTCATCAGGTACGCGGACGCATACCCCATACCATTAAGATAGAAGTGGAAACTGAAACGATGGATCAGGTGACGGAAGCTTTAGCCGGCGGAGCAGATATAATAATGCTGGACAATATGAGCCTCGATATGATGAGGCAGGCTGTCAGGCTGATCAATAAAGGGGCTATTGTCGAAGCGTCAGGCAATATAAGTCTTGACAGCATTTATGATGTAGCGTCTACAGGTGTGGATATCATCTCTGTCGGTGAACTGACTCATTCGGTAAAAGCAGTGGATATAAGTATGAAATTACTTTAAAGGTATGAAAATAACCATAATTTCATAGTAAAGTCAGGATGTAATGACGACCTGTGGATTAAACCGGAACTTATCCACAGGTTTTATATAGTTCTACGGTCCTATACGATTTAAAAGCTTGAAAGTACTGCTACACAGGCAACACAAGAACAGAGGCCCAAATTATTTATCCACACCCATGTGGATAAAACCGTCAAAACCGCTGAAAACCCTCTGTTTTGGTATAAAGCAACGAGTTTTGCGAATCAACCTGCGATATTATTTATCGCTCTTCATTAACTTAGTTTTGCATATTCCATTTCTATAAACCAGCTTGTCTTTAATTTTGTTGAAGAAATTTTTGACATTAATATATATGTTCCACAATTGAAAATGATGTTATTTCTTTACAGGAAAAGGAAGTTTGCCTGCAAGCATTTCCTCCACACGTTTGAATACCTTCTTATTATATAGAATAGCCTTATGATTGGCTGCTTCCACTATTTTCCCCGAAAGAAGCTTGTCCACTGTAAAATTGTTCTCTCCTACGTTAAAAAGCTCTGTTCTGATTCCCCATTCATCCAGGCTTGCGTTTTCAGCGCTGACCACCTCGTCATACTGGCCCAGAAGGCTTCCCGCCTGAATACTTTCATTGAGGCCCTTGTTTCTCATATTGGGTAAAACATTTGTAAAAAGATCGCTTTCGGGGATAAGATCGTATATTCCCCTGTCGCTGTAATATTTCAAGCCCAGAGGTGCAAGAGATGAGCCGTTTTGCGGAACGGATATGAAAATTATTTTTTCCACATCGTTTTTACGGATATAGTCCTGGCTGCCGGTGTAATACCTTGCAACAAGCCCCCCCATACTGTGGCCTATCAAATCGAACCTTTTCACCTGAACACCCTTTTCCATATAGGCAGCCTTTTCTTTCTCCAGAAGCTCCCCCAACTGTGCTGCACCGAACGCCACACCCTTGCCTGAATCATAATCAAGGCTGGCAGTAGTGAATCCTCTTGACTCCAGATAAGCTGCAAAGCTGTCAAATATTGCAGGAGGCGCCTTATAACCGTGTAAAAAAACCACCGGTATACGTACCAGTTGGAAAGATAAAGCGCCTTTTACGGCAGTCCCCGGAATATACGCGGTTATTGTTACCCTCGCTTTTCCATTTATATATGCTGTATCCGGCTGTACGGAAGGCCGGTACGTGACAAGAGAGATGCCATCCCTGCCCGTTCGCCCGCCGGAGGGACTGAGAACAGCGTTTTTGTCTGTTGACGATAATCGGAAAGCGGCTCCTGAAACAGGATACCCTTCCTTGTCCCTTATTTCCAGCTTCATAACCAGCTGGTTCTCAGGATCGGAAGACAGAGCCTGTATACGGGGGTCAATTGTATTTAAAGCAAGCCTCATATTTGATTTGTCACTTAATTGGAAATCAATATAATCCACAGCGGAGCTAATGCTTGCAGCCTGCATGAAAACCAGCGGCAGCAGCATTATCACAAAAATGGAAATCATGAATAAAAATTTTTTCTCTGAATCCGGCATCTCTTTTCCACCTTACGGCTGCATTAATTCATAAGATTGCCACACCCCTTTTTTGTCATCGCGAGGAGCTCCTGCGACATGGCGATCTCATACTAATTATAAGCGGTATAAAGCATATAGTGTAGCTGCAAATATTGCCAGCCGGGAATTCTGCAAGGATAATTTGGTAATTGCCGCTGTAGCATTAGAGAATTATTTAAGCGTTTAAGGGGCAAAATAAGCTTGATTTTATAATTCAGGAGGATGATGATTTTGATAGTAAAGGATATCATGACCAGGAATGTAGCGTATATAAATCCGGACTCATCAGTGACCGAAGCCGCTCAGCTGATGCAGAAGCACAATGTGGGGTCCATTCCGGTTTGTGACAAAAATGGTGTTATCGGTTTGGTTACGGACAGAGATATCGTTGTCAGGAATGTAGCCCATGGTACTGACCCCAATTCTACTCCGGTGAAGAGTGTGATGACCTCAAAGGTTACCACAGTATCTTCGGACATGGATGTTGAGCAGGTTACCGGTATTATGTCCAAGAATAAGATAAGGCGGATCCCTGTTGTCGATAACAATATGCTTGTAGGTATAGTTGCGCTGGGTGATCTTGCTACCGACGACAGATTCAATTTTGAGGCGTCCGGGGCTCTCAGCGACATTTCCGAACCGTCCAAGCCAAGTCAAATTTAGCAGCAGCAGCAGTAGGGGCGGGCGTCTGTGCCCGCCGCATTACCGAAATATAGTCACAAATTTAATCGAATAAATATCACACATCATGATGTCATTGGAATCTACCATTTGCAAAAGTATATAGCTTGCGCCTACACTCAGCAATGTTCCGGTCCTGTCAACCAGCGCGCCTGTCCCTATAAGGAACTCAACACGCATACGCCTGCCTATCTGCGTTTTCAGAAAGCCCGGGGTATATAGGACGCTCTGGACGGTAGCAGGCGCCTGTTCGCTTTCCGGCAATACCGGAATACCGGTTTGGGGGGGGAGGAGAGGCATGGCTGTTCCGCCCGTCGGATAACCTGTGGGCAGGGACGGCATAACCTGCGTGGAAGGCGTCTGGAGCTGCTGTGATAGCTGTTGGTAGCCTCCGAACCCCCCGGGCGGAGGCGTACCGTTGAATGTACCGCATGGAGCAGGCATCCTTATTGGCTGCGCTTCCGGTGTGTTGTTGTCTTTATACCTATTTACATATCTCATGGAAAATCCTCCTTTTGAATCATGTTTGATAATACAGAGAAGTCGGCTGGTAGAAGCAATGCTCGTTTATCCTGTTATACAATGAACCGGAACCGTTTCGCGGGAAAGTACTTTCGCAGGTTGAACTGAAAGGATTGTAATACCACAGGCAGGGAGCGACAGCCGGCAGCACGTTACCCGACAGAGCCCAATCCGCTATATCGTAATGTATCTGCTCGGGCGGGCAGGACCAAACAGTCTGCGGATTAAACTCTCCATAAGCTTCAGGCATCATGCAGGTAAACTGGTAAGGCTGCTCAATAATCCTGCGCAGGTCGCCCTGCCCCGTCCGAAGATATTCGCCGTCGGCAACATGAACCCTGTTCATTACAACACTGGCAACAGCTTTCATACCGGTATCGCCCTCGCCGCCCGCCTCGCATTTTATCAGTCTTGCCAACAATTCTCTTTCGGAATATGCCATCCCGGCACCACCTTTTCCCTTTCCTTATTATCAGTATATTAACATAATACACTTAACGTAACCTGATCAATAAAATTCTATTGCTTATGCATAAATTTCCCAAAAAAAATTCTTTATTTCATTATATTAAAAAAGGATATCAGGACATAATAAAAAGGTACGCTGAAAAATTCCGGGCTTTCAGTCCGGCAAAGGAGGAATGAACTGTGAGCAGACGCAAAAGTTTGATGTCCGATCAGTTGAAATACGAAATTGCCAGGGAGCTTGGTGTTTCAAATACTGTTGAAAGAGAAGGCTGGGGTTCGGTGTCCTCAAGAGACTGCGGAAATATTGTTAAGAAAGCGATAGAGATGGCGGAGAGAAACCTCGGTTCAAGGTAAGTAAGCAGAATCAGCGTAAGAAAAGCCGGCTAAATGCCGGCTTTTATAATGGGATGATACAATCTTTTTTTGTCCGGTTCTGATTTTTTCCTGATATAGTCCCAATATCCGTCCTAAAAAAATCGGATTCTTGTACACATGGATGTTGAATTTATGGTTTTCAGGTGATATAATAATATTTACTAAAAACTGGGGGCTTTTCCACTTGGACAGGTTTACAGAGCGGGCATATATGACCGGCGTGTCAAAGCCGTTAACATGCGGGGCCAGGAGCCAGGGAAAATAGGGGAGATAGCTTTATTGCAACTCTGTTACATTTTCTTTACACTTGGTTTCGATATGTTGACTGGCTAAAATGGCGGTGATATAATCAATTTGAATTCAGGATAGGTGTAACATTACCTGTACTGAGCAAGTTGTAAAACAGGACGGGTTATAACACCAGGGAGAGGCGTGACCCGGCTTGAAAATTCGAGCCGATCCCAAAAATTTACGAGGAGGATTTGAGAGTATGAGAAATCTCAAAAAGTTAGTTGCATTTATCGTGACTTTAGCTATGATAGCTACTTTTGCGATTCCTGCATTTGCTGCTGCTCCTACTGATGTTGTGGGCACAGCTTATGAGGGTGCAGTATCAAGATTAGTAGCTCTTGGCGTTATCAACGGTTATCCGGACGGAACTTTCGGACCCGAAGATTCCATTACAAGGGCACAGTTCGCAGCAATAGTAGTAAGGGCTCTTGGTTATGAATCCCTTGCAGCAACTGCAGCAGGCATTACCAAGTTTTCAGACGTAGCTGCAAATCATTGGGGAGCAGGCTATATTAATATCGCAGTTAGCCTTGGTATAATCAAGGGTTATGGCGATGGTAAATTCGGTCCTGAAGATAAGGTTACTTTTGACCAGGCTGTTACCATGATAGTAAGAGCACTGGGACAGGAAGCTTATGCTGAAGCTAAAGGCGG
>VEPD01000182.1 GCA_012027035.1 Ruminiclostridium sp.
AGTAATATCTATCAGGTTTTTTATAAGCCTTATTAATCTATAACTGTTCTGCTTCATCGTACCATTATATCGGGTTAATTTATCCTTGATATCCATCAATTTTACACTATTTATTGCATTGCCGGATATTTTTAAAGCTGCAAGAATCACATTTATGGGAGTCCTTAGTTCATGCGATACATTTGCCAGGAATTGTGTTTTCAAATTATTGGCAGTTTCAGCCTCTTTCAGGGCAACCCTTAATTCGTTTTCCGTATCATGAATTCTGAGCATGGATTTTACAATAGCAAGGAGCACGTGAGAATTGACAGGTTTTATCAGATAATTATCCGCCCCGCTTTCTAATCCAAGGACCCAATCCTCATTTTTTGTATAATAAGAAGAAATACTGAGTATTGGTATATAACAGGTAGCCGGATTTGACTTAAGCAGCTTACATACTTCATTACCGCTGATATCGGGAAGATTTATATCAAGAATGATCAAATAAGGTTGCTGGGTTTCCGCCAATTTCAAAGCATCTTTTCCATTAACCGCCTCAATGATTTCATAGCCGGCTTTTTTCAGTATCTTTGACAAAATATAGCGATTGGCCGTATCGTCATCTACGGTAAGTATTTTAGTTCCTGCGTTATTATCCATTGTCTGCTATGTCCTCCTGTGTTTAGAGCATATATCTATTTATCATACCGGTAAGCTTCTTAATACCTTCTTTACATGATAAATCCTTTTTGTAGAATAAGGCAATTATTTTATCCTTCATCTTTTCATATTGATATTCTTCGACAATGCCGGAAGTCATAATAATTACAGGTATATCTTTTGTAAAAGAATTTGATTTAAGCCGTTCCAATACTTCAAATCCTGATAACTCAGGCATACTCAAATCAAGAATTATGATTGCGGGTTTTTCATCAATTGCATAGCATATCCCAATACTTCCATTGATAGCTTCCAAAATTGAACGATCTTTACAGCATATGGTTTTTTGAAGTAAATAATGGATAGATTTATCGTCGTCAATCACTAATATTTTATTCCTGCGAATTTCACTTTTATCATGACAGCTCGTATTTCCACATTCAAAATAACAATTATTATTCTCATTATAAATAACCGGAATTGTAATTGAAAAAACCGACCCTGCATTTAATTTGCTTTGTAATGAGATACTACCGTTTAAAAGCTTCGCAAGTTTTTTTGAAAGTGGAAGTCCCAGGCCTGTGCCGCTGACATGCTTTTGTATAGCATTATTTACTTGTATATAATCCAAAAAGATCAATTCTTGTTCTTCTTCAGGAATGCCAATGCCTGTATCACTGACATGCACCGTCAACTCTTTATTATTTTCTGAAAGTGTTGCAAATACCCTTATTTCTCCTCTTTCCGTAAACTTTAAGGCATTGGAAATAAAATTCCTTAATATTTGTGAAAATTTTCTTTTATCGGTAAAAAGAACAGGCATATTCTCCGGCAGCTCAAAAACCAGGTTTACGTCCTCCTTCATGTTTATCGGCTTAAACATGCCCCTGAGCGCGGTAAAAATCTCCCCCAACTCAATTTCAGCCGGGTAAACCGTAATCTTACCTGCTTCTATCTTTGATATATCTAATATATCACTAACCATCTCTAAAAGTTCTTGACCGGAGTTTTGTATAAATTCTACCTGTATTGCCTGTTCCGAACTTAGCTCACCATCCACCTCATCCAATAGCAGCCCGGCCATTCCAAGGATGGAGTGGATAGGAGTTTTGAACTCGTGGCTTACATTGAGGAGAAAGCTCTTTTTTATTTCATTGGCTTGTTTTAAAAATTCGGCCTTTTCTTCCAATTCGTTGTATAATGCAATAACTCCCTTGTTAGTTTCCTGGAGTTCATTGTTCAATGCATTTATTTCTTCCTGTTTTTCCTTAAGCTCGACCAAAGCATTCAGGATTTCCTGATTCTGCTGCCGCATATAATCTAATGGATTTTCAGGCTGCTTATTATTTATTATTTTTACAACCTCGTTGAATTTATCTTCTGTCATTGGCTGCAATGCTTTAGGAAAGGCTTTTGAAAGTAAAATAGCTCTACCCTCTCCTTGCATATCTTCTATTTGAAACTTATCCATAAGCAATTCGGCATAATTCATACAAAATTGATTGCTCTTGCCACTATTCTCCATCTGGTTGAAGTTTGTCATTGAATTGCTTTTTATCCTTATCCCCAGCATGGGTTGCCCGCTTGTCCTGTCAACATAAAATACCACTTCTCCTTCGCACGCAAGGCCAAGCAGGATTCTTACACTTTCAGACACTGCCGTAGCAATACGTGCCTGTTCATGAATATCGTAACCTAAAAGTTTAGTTATTTCCTGAGCTTTTTGCCGGGCCAGAATAGTGTCGTATTCTGAAGTTAGAAAAACTTTCAACATGTTAATTAAGTGAGCTCCTAATATATAGTTACCTTATACAGCAAATAAAACCACACCTTAATCTTTTAACATTTTATCATAATATATTTAAAGTCATAGTATTATGGGAAATATATTATATTAATTTTTAAATTTGTAGAAAATCGTAGAAAAACAATATATAATATGTTTTAAAAATTAAAAAATTGATATCGGGGAAGAGGTTTTATAATGAATGAACAAAGTGCAATCAAATCAGAACTGCTAAACAAACAGGAAGCATTATATGAGCAGTGGTTAAAGGAGCTGTATACCAATAGGATTTTTAAAGGAAATTCCCAGGAAGAAACAAGAAGAAATTCCACTTTCGTTTTTAATGCATTTATTAAAGCTTTGCAATTAAGTACGGAATTTGATTTGGAAGGCAAGGAGTCCTCTGAAATCAAATCAGTGCTTGAATCCTTTTCAAAAGATCTGGCGTCAAAAGGTCAGACTCCCACTGCTACAGCTATGTACATTTACTCGCTTAAGTCCGTATTGCTCAGATTTTTAAAATCCCACTGCGACTCCGCTACCAAAGCTTTTTATGAAGAAGTCATGAAAATTCATGATTTTTTGGATACTATGGGTCTATTTACTTTTGAGTATTATGTAAAAGAGCGGGAAAAAATTATTCAAATGCAGCAGGAAGATATGCTGGAACTGTCCACCCCTATAATCAAAGTGTGGAATGGAATAATAGCCGTCCCGCTTATCGGTACTCTGGACAGCAAAAGGACTCAAATCGTAATGCAGAAACTTTTAGACGCCATATTATCTACTTCTTCAAAAGTTGCGATCCTTGATATCACAGGAGTACCGACTGTAGATACATATGTTGCCAATAATTTGATAAATACAACAAAAGCAATCAGATTATTGGGCGCGGAAACGATTATTACCGGTATAAGC
>VEPD01000313.1 GCA_012027035.1 Ruminiclostridium sp.
ATCCGTTATTACTGCAGCACAAACATCAAGTAGGTCTGATAAAAGTATTATTAAGGAGAACCGGTTTGACTGAATGAATTATAATGAAGACGCCCCTGGTTGAGATGGACGGAGATGAAATGACCAGGATCATTTGGCAGGAGATAAAGGAGATCCTTTTGATCCCTTACATAGAGCTGAATACCGAAAATTATGACCTCGGGCTAAAAAAAAGAGATGAAACCAACGACCGGATAACAGTAGATGCGGCAAATGCAACCAGGAAATACGGAGTGGCGGTAAAATGCGCTACCATCACCCCCAATGCCCAGCGAATGGAGGAATATAATCTCAAGGAAATGTGGAAAAGTCCCAACGGCACGATAAGAGCTATTCTTGACGGTACGGTTTTCAGAGCTCCGATTATAGTGGACAGCATCAAACCTTTTGTAAAGACGTGGAAGAAACCCATTACCATAGCCAGGCATGCATATGGCGATATCTACAGGAACGTCGAATACAGGCTTGATACCCCGGGAAAGGCGGAGCTTGTGTTTACTGCGACTGATGGAAAGGTTTCAAAACAGACGATACATGATTTTAAAGGCCCTGGCGTTATAATGGGTATGCACAATATTGACGATTCCATAAAAAGCTTTGCCCGCGCCTGTTTCAATTACGCTCTGGATCAAAAGCAGAATTTGTGGTTTGCCACCAAGGACACTATTTCCAAAAAATATGACCACACCTTCAAGGATATTTTCCAGGAGATATTTGATTGCGAATATTCGGAAAAATTCAAGAATGCCGGAATAGAATATTTTTATACTCTGATAGATGACGCCGTTGCCAGAATAATCCGGTCCGAAGGCGGAATGGTCTGGGCCTGCAAGAATTATGACGGTGATGTGATGTCCGATATGGTAGCTACGGCATTCGGCAGTCTCGCCATGATGACCTCGGTCCTGGTTTCACCTGAAGGGCATTATGAATACGAAGCCGCTCATGGTACAGTCACAAGGCATTATTACAGTTATCTCAAAGGCGAAGCAACTTCTACGAATCCAATGGCAACACTTTTTGCATGGACCGGAGCGCTCAGAAAACGGGGAGAGATGGACGGTCTAAGTAAATTAACAGAGTTTGCAGACAAATTGGAAGCAGCTTCAATAAAGACTATAAATGAAGGCGTAATGCTGAAAGAACTTGCGTTGCTTTCAGACGCAGAGAACAAAAAAGTTGTAAGCACGGTTGATTTTCTTAAGGAAATCAGGGCAAGGCTGGACAGGATTATGCAATAATCATATATTATGCCCATACTATCCAATAAAGCCCATGGCATGTTATAATAGAGCAAAGGTTTTACTCTCCCGGTAAAAAATCGAATCCTGACAGGCTTGTTACAGGGGAGCGGAGGAATATGCTCAACATATTGGCATCCATAGCAAGAGAATTGATAGAAACTTTCTTTGCAAATTACTTATTTGTATTTTTATATGTAATACTTATTGTGTTCATAAGGATGCAGCATGAGAAATACAATGAGTTCCAGAGCGGCGTACCTAACTGGCAGAACAAAAGCCTGAAGGAAATAACCGAGAGTATCATACTTGTAGGACTGGCAGCGGGGTTTGCAGGCAGTTTTGTGATAATTGCCGCGGGGATTACCATAGATCCGGAAGCTGTAAAATATCTTTTTATCATAATGTTCATCCTCTTGATTCTTAATATCAGGTTCGTTTGCTTTGCATACCCGGTTGGAATACTTGCCATCACAAGTCTGCTGTTCAATTATCCCAAAGTCGATGTTGCTTCGGTTCTGGGGCTTGCAGCCATTATGCACCTGATTGAGAGCATACTCATTTTTATAAACAGAGGTAAGGACAGCATTCCTGTCTTCATTAAACACAAGGGCGAAATTGCAGGCGCTTGGCTGATAAGAAAGTTCTGGCCCGTACCGGTTGTATTCCTCACATTTGTAATGCAAAATGCCGTAAATGGGACCATGTTGATTCCCAGAGGCTGGGGAACGCTTTTCGGGCCGAAGTCGATGGGCGCCGGAGCCCTGGCACTGGGTCTTGACTGTGTTGTAGCAGTCCTTTGCTATTCCGATCTGGCAATAACTAAACATCCTCAACAAAAAAGTAAACAGACTGCATTTTTGATTTTTTCATATAGCTTGACATTATTTACCATTGCTCTGATTTCAACAGCAGTTCCCTGGCTGAGATATTTAGGCGCTGTTTTTTGCGTGGCCGGACGCGAGGCAATCACCATTTACGGCAGAAACATGGAGAAGAACGGGATGCCGCTTTTTGCCCAGGTAAGAAGAGGTCTTAAGGTGATGGATATCCTGCCGAAAAGCCATGCGGAGCTTATGGGAATGCAGAGAGGCGATACCATACTGAATGTGAACGGTAAGGATATCCAGACTGAAGATGGCCTGAATGAAGCCCTTAAGGATTACCCGGTCTTTGCATGGATCCAGGTGGCCGGCTGGGATGGGAAGGATAAAACCTATGAATACAAATGTTATCCGGATGGCTTCAATACACTGGGAGTAATACCTGTCCCAAGGGAAAATGAAGTAACTTACAATACCGATGATTTCGAGCACATGAGCATATTGAAAAATATAGTTTCCCGTTTCAGAAATATGAACTGGGTTTAGGATATAGTACCGGAGAGTGGTGAAATATGGGATTGGAAGAGGCTGGGAGGCATTATCAGGAGGCCAGAAAGCTTGCATTGAAAGATTACTCCAGAAGCATTTCAAAAGGTCAGACCGGCTATCTGCCTTTTATAGAGAATGTGCTTAAAAACATAGAGATAATCTCGGAAATCGATTTAGGAGTGGTGGATATCCCCCTGGAAAAAATAGCCGGCACATATACTTATGCCAGAAGCCTTTCATTTGCAGGAAATTTCATGCCGCTTCTGGCTCACAATACTGAATTCGGTCAAAAATGGCAAAATCTTTGTAATGCTCATATCAATGAAGGCATCAGGGATCCGATAAAAGCATATGAGTATATGAATTGGTTTTATGTGGTAGAGGGTAATAAGAGAGTAAGTGTGCTTAAGTTTTTTAATGCCTTCTCCATACCCGGGAGTGTGACCCGGCTGGTACCCAAATGGGATGAATCTGATATCAATATAGTGATTTATTATGAATTCCTTGAGTTCTACAGAAAAACAGGGATTAACCTTATATGGTTCACAAGGCGCAACAGCTTCAACAGGCTTCTTGAATACATAGAGAGCCTCGAGATAAATACCGGACTTTTTTCCAACAGGTATAAATACTTCACCAATTCAATATATCTGCCGTTCCGAAAGATATTCCGCGAGCTGGGCGGTCAGAAGATTCCCATAACATCCGGGGATGCATTTCTGGAGTACACCAAGATATACGGCATGCCTCTTGAAATAAATGAAGAACTGCTGAAATCCAGGCTGGGACTGTTCATTCCCGAACTGGAACAGCTGGCGGGTGAAAAAACCGTCGATATCCAGACTATGCCGCAAAGCAGCGGGGAAAACATACTTTCGGCAATCACAACACTGGTAAGACCGAAAAAAGTTATGAAGATTGCCTTTGTATATGCAAAGGACATCCAGCGGTCAAGCTGGACCTATTCTCATGAAATGGGAAGGAATCATGTGGACAGGGTTTTAAAGGAATACATCACGACAACATATGTCGATAATGTGCCTGAAAGTCTGGAAGCATATGAACATCTTAAGAGGCTTGCCATGGATGGTAATGATGTGATCTTTGCCACAAGTCCCTCTTTTATTAATGCCACTCTGAAGGCAGCTTTGGAATTTCCCGGCGTTAAATTTTTAAACTGCTCGGAAACCCATTCTTACAAGCGTGTAAATACTTATTTCGGCAGGATTTACGAGCCCAGATTTCTTGCCGGTATCGCGGCCGGATCAGTTACGAAATCCAATATACTTGGCTATGTCGGTACACAACCCGTTCCTGGGGTGATAAACGGTATAAATTCCTTTGCTCTCGGAGCAAGGATGGTTAATCCCGACGCCAGAGTGGTTGTAGAATGGGCAAATCAGTGGGATAGCCTTGAAATGCTGGAGGCTGCAAGCATAGCTCTTATCAATAAGGGAGCGGATATTATTTCACACCATGATACTCTTTCCAACAGGGAATTTTCCAGGGAGTACGGTGTTTATTCCGTGATTAGCAATATCGATGAGAAAAAATGCGGCCCCGACGATTATATTGCTGCTCCGGTATGGAACTGGGGAATATTTTATGAAAAGATACTTGTGAACATTTTGAACAATGCCTTGAAAAAAGGAGCAAGTCGGAAGGTTGTGAATTTCTGGTGGGGTTTGGAGTCGGGTATTGTAGATTTCTTTTACTCAAAGAGGCTTGTTCCCAGAGAGACACAAAAACTTATAGAATTTCTTAAGTCCATGATCATTAATGGAATGTTCCATCCTTTTACAGGTCCCATTTATAATCAGAACAGGACTGTAAAGGTGAAGGAAAATCAGATTGCCACACGCCAGCAGATAGTAACCATGAACTGGTTTGTGGATGCTATTGAAAGCGAACTGCCGAAAGCTGCGAAAAAAGTACCTGCCAGTGATATACTTCAGGGGATGGTGGAATAAAATTTTTCCAGGGACTTTCTTAAAGCTGCTGCCTCAAATGGCGGTTTTTGCTCTATGCGGCACTATTTGTAATCCAGCAGATGATACCCATAGGCATTGATAATCTCTGTATTTTTGTATTTTATAATGCGGGGCTGGTTGCTCTTGTAATTCAAATGCTGGTGGCCATGTATAAAATAGCGGGGAGAGTATTTATCCAAAAGCATATTGAAGCTCTGGAATCCTCTATGGCAGGGGTCTTCGCCATCGCCAAGCCCCAATGCCGGAGCATGGGCCAAGAGGATGTCAAAGCCTTTGCTCCGCCAGATCTTCAGTTTTAATTTTTTTACTCTTTTTTTCATTTGATCTTCCGTATATTGAAATTCCTGATTACTATAGCAATAGCTTCCACCAAACCCTAAAATTCTTATACCTTTATATGTATAAAGCTCGCCATCCACCGAAATACATCCCTCCGGCGGGTTTTTGACATAATCGGCATTGTGGTTACCCGGGACATACAGCAATGGAGCTTGAACCATTGTTACGAGAAATGAAAGATATTCTGCCTGTAGATCCCCGCAAGACAAAATAAGCTCCACATCAGCGAAACGTTCACGGTCGAAATGATCCCATATATAAGGTTCTTCCTTGTCCGAAACAAGCAGTATTTTCATAAGTACCGTCCTATGCACACAATTCTACCATTAACCCGATTATTATACAATTTAAAATCTTCTCAAACATTTATGCAGACTTTAATACTTTCCGGACGTATAAAACGAATATAGGAAATTATAATTGGAATTAATACATATTAGATGTTATAATTTACATAGAAACAATGAAAAAAAGATTTTGATCACAGTTTATAATCTACTGGAGGAATTTACATTTGAAAGCAAGTATCAGGCAATTGTACAGGCAGCCTCAGGATTATTTAGGAAAACAGCTTGATTTGAGCGGCTGGGTACGGACTGTCAGGGATTCAAAAACGTTCGGATTCATTGAGATTAATGATGGCTCCTTTTTCAAAAATCTACAGGTGGTTTTTGAAGAAAACAAAATAGATAATTTCAAAGATATTGCAAAGCTTCCTGTAGGATCTTCCATCAGGGTTTCGGGAGAGTTGGCTGGGACTCCGGGCGCAAAACAGCCTTTTGAGCTTAAGGCTGGCCGCATTGATATAGAAGGCGTCTGTTCCCCGGAATACCCGCTCCAGAAAAAAAGACATTCATTTGAGTTTCTTCGTACCATTGCACATTTAAGACCCAGAACGAATACTTTCTCCGCAGTTTTCAGACTGAGATCCGCATTGGCTTATGCCGTTCACAGATTCTTTCAGGAAAAGGGCTTTGTATATGTCCATACGCCTATTATAACCGGCAGTGATTGCGAGGGCGCAGGTGAAATGTTCAGGGTAACGACTATGGACTTGAACAAGCTGGCAAAGGATGAAAAAGGGGACATTGATTTTTCCTGTGATTTTTTTGGCAGACAGACCAGTCTGACGGTAAGCGGGCAGCTTGCCGGTGAAAGCTATTGCATGGCTTTTGGAAATGTATACACTTTTGGGCCCACCTTCAGAGCTGAAAATTCCAATACGGCCAGACATGCTTCTGAATTCTGGATGATTGAGCCTGAGATAGCCTTTGCCGATCTTGGCGACAATATGATGCTTGCGGAAGAAATGATTAAATACCTTATAAAGTATTGCCTGGAAAACTTGCCTGAAGAGTTGGAATTCTTCAACAGCTTTGTGGATAATACATTGCTGGAAAGGCTCAATAATGTTTTGGATTCCGATTTTGGGCATATTACCTACTCCGATTCGATTACCCTTTTGGAAAAAGAGAACTCTGCGTTTGAATATCCGGTAAAATGGGGAAGTGATTTGCAGACTGAACATGAAAGATTCCTGACTGAGAAAATTTTTAAAAAGCCTGTATTTGTCACTGATTACCCAAAAGACATAAAAGCCTTTTACATGAGAATGAATGAAGACAGCAAAACAGTAGCAGCAATGGATCTTCTTGTTCCGGGCGTCGGCGAGATTATCGGTGGCAGCCAGAGGGAAGAACGGCTTCCGTTGCTGGAAAAAAGAATGGAATCCATGGGGCTGAAAGCAGATGACTACTGGTGGTATCTTGATCTCAGAAGATATGGAAGCACAAAGCATGCAGGGTATGGACTGGGATTTGAAAGAGCCATCATGTATATGACTGGAATGACAAATATCAGGGACGTCATTCCATTCCCCAGGACTCCCAAGTCTGCGGACTTTTAGGAAATAAAAATAAAAAATACAAGGAGATGTGAAATGACAGATCTGGTAAAAACCCAGGGTAAAGATGATAAAATCAGGATTTCCGATGATGTAATCGCAACTATTGCAGGTATGGCTGCATCGGAGATTGAAAGCCTTGCTTCCATGAGCGGCGGTCTGAAGGATGGAATAGCCGGTGTTTTCGGAAGAAAGAATTTCGGAAAAGGTATAAAGGTGGAGATCAAAGAAAATGAAGTAGTCATAGAACTGTCCATCATCATGCAATATGGCTGCAAAATACATGAAGTATCCAGGCAGATTCAGGAAAGAGTGCGTTTGGCTGTGGAGAATATGACAGGCATGGTTGTAATGGCGATAAACATAAACGTACTGGGAGTGAGCGTAGGCAAGGATATAGTAAAAATTGAGATGGTCGATGATAAAAGCCTCCAGCCTGAATAAAGGGTAGATTAGCAAATAAAATGAAGAAAAAAATTTTTAAACTTCTTGTTGTTTTATCTTCAGCCATAATACTGATTGCACTGATATTTTTTACAAACGGTCTGAAAGAGCTGGCAAACATGTTTTCTACTGCCAGGCTTTATTGGATTGGCATAGCCTTCGGATGTATGATCATGTATTGGATTCTTGATGCCGCCATACTGCATACCATTGCTGGCGGCTTACTTGAGCGCCAGCCTTTGAAGGATACTGTCAGGGTTACAATGATCGGACAGTTTTTTAATGCCATTACACCATTGTCCGGGGCAGGCCAGCCTGTTCAGGCTTATGTAATGGTCAAGGACGGTGTAAAGCCCGGACATGCGGCGTCTATTATGATTATCAAGACATTTCTGCACCAACTGATAATCGTGTTATACTCTCTTACTGCTTTTATATTGAGAGGGCCGCTGTTTGCCGACCGTATCCTGCACTTTTACTATTTATATGCTTTGGGGCTGTTGATAAACATAGCATTTCTGATTTTATACGCTCTGTTTATCTATAAAAAGGCCGCCGGGAAAAAAATGCTGCTTTTCATTTTTAAACTGCTTAAAAGGATGAGGCTGAAGAAAGCAGAGATCTGGCAGGTAAAGGTGGAAAGTGAGCTGGAAAGCTTCGGTGAAGGCGCTGTGATGATCAAGACAAACGCAGGAATTCTTGTCAAACTCATCGCTTATCAGATTGTCCAATTCACTTTCTATTTTTCCATACCCTACTTCATTCACCTTGCAGTAGAAAGCAACCATGTAAATGCATTGGATATGATTACAGCCCAATCCATGATAATTCTCATATCGCTTCTGGTGCCTTCTCCCGGAGCTACCGGCGGAGTGGAAGGCTTAAGCTATCTCTTTTACGGCATGTTTTTCAGACAGGGATACATAATTCCGGTTATTCTGATATTCCGTCTCCTGACTTATTATTCATCCATCTTTTTCGGGGGGCTGTTTGCGGTATTTGCACGTGAAAAGCCATTAAAGCAACGGGAATAAGGGGATTAATCATTGATTCTGCCGCAAAAAGTCCAATGTGGAAACAAAATTTCGCCGGCCCATAAGGAATACGTCTGAGGAAAGTGGAGCAAGAGCTGCTTTAGAGACATTTCCCCGCGCGACATCTTTCCGATGCTATCGAAATTTTGTTGGAACATGAG
>VEPD01000082.1 GCA_012027035.1 Ruminiclostridium sp.
CCTGACATTTTCTCACCCTTTCAAAGAGCCTATCATTATACCTTTTACGAAATATTTCTGCAAAAAAGGATATGAGCAAACAATGGGGAAAACGGTAATGATCGTAACGGCTGCCTGTGTAGTCCTTGGAGTAAGCCTTTTGTTCTGGTTTACAGCCGTAAAAGCCGCCATTTCCTGTACAACCTTGTTTGCATCGTCTATCATACGCCTCAATACCATCTGTAAGACAATTTTTTTATCGTCTCTGATATATATAAGAGATGTAAACCAGTCATTCCAGTGAGCAACCATGGACCACAACGCAACAGTTGCGATAATAGGCTTGGACAACGGTAAAATTATAAAGTAAAGAATTTTAAAATGCCCCGCTCCGTCAATATATGCCGATTCTTCCAGGGATTTATCCAAAGACATCAGAAAGTTCCTAACAAGAAGTATTACAAATATTCCTACAGCCGAGGGCAGGATGTATACGAGAAGATTGTTTACCAGACCAAGACTCCTGTTGATGATATAGGACGGTATCAATCCTCCGTCGAAAAACATAGGTATCAGGTAAAACACCGTTAGCTGGTTCCTGAAAGGCAGATCCTTCTTTGACAGCGGATATGCGGCAAAAAGGACAACAACCAGATGCAGTGCAGTCCCTATAATAGCGCTGTATACCGATATTAACAACGCCATATATATATTCGGATTTGTCAGCGCAAAAATATAAGCGTTAAATTCCCATTTCCGCGGCCACAAATGCAGAGTCATGGCCAAAGCGTCATTAGGAGTGGACACTGAAATAATAAACGTGTCCCAGAAAGGAAACAGAATTGTTAAGCAAAATATCCCCATAAAACTATAATTGCAAATATCAAATATTTTTTCACCCGCGTTCTTTCTTATAAGGTGACTATTCATCCGACTTTTCCTCCAAAACAACAATAAATTATAATTGTGTTTACCATATGCCGTATTCATTGAACCGCTTTACTATTTTATTAGTAACGATTAACAGCGTTAATCCTATGACGTTCTGAAACAATCCAATGGCAGCTGCATAGTCATATCTTGGTCGATCCTGAATCGTACCGACCAATCCTATCCTATAGACATATGTATCAATCACATCGGCAACGCTGTAAACCGCAGGATTATACAAATTGAATATGGGGTCGAATCCGGCCTTCATAATACTTCCGAATGATAAAATTAAAAGTACGGTTATAGTCGGGACTATGGAAGGCAGTGTTATATATATAGCCTTTTGAAGACGTGTAGCTCCGTCAAGATATGCCGATTCATATAACTGTACATCTATACTTGCTATTGCCGCCAGATATATTATTGAATTCCATCCTACGGAAGCCCATATAAGGCTGATAAGCAGTACAGGAATAAACATATTTGGTTCTAAAAGAAAATATATGGATTTAATTCCATATAAAGCCAATATATAATTGACTGCGCCATTTTCCGGAGACAGGATAAAACGTACAAAAGTGCCGATAACAACCCATGAAATAAAATTCGGCAGATAGGATACGGTCTGTACAACCTTTTTAAATTTCCCAGCAATAATCTCATTAATAAGCAGGGCGAAAATAATCGGTGCAGGAAATATAACAAGAATTCTCAACAGGCTTATCCTTAACGTGTTCCAGAAAACCCGCTCGAAAAACACATCGTCAAAAATTAACTTGAAATGGTGAAAATTGTTCCATGGACTTCCCAATAAACCATCCGCGAATCTGAAGTCTTTAAATGCTATTATTACACCGTACATGGGTAAATAGTTGAAAACAATCAGGAAAGCGCTTGGTAACAACAGCATTATATAAAAAGCGTTCATACTTTTTATCTTTTTCCATAAGGCTGAATTATTATTCAAACTCCTTACCGTTATATTTTGTGACGCCGGAATTCTTTCCATCGAGCGGCTCCTTTCAGGAAAATCTGTACAGCAGTTACAGCAGGCGATATACATTATGTGAACTAATGTAAATCATAATTATGTTTTAAGTATATAATATAAAGAAGCAAAAACACATGTAATATATATTGAAGATATGTGTAATATTTTTGGAATTCAACCTGTACGGATATTTATTATTGAGTAGCTAACCTGGTTTTGGGCATATTGATCATTACGGTTGTCCCTTCACCAGCATTGCTGTATATCTCTATGCCGGATTTTTCTCCATAATTTAGGCGCAATCTTGATTGCACATTATATATACCGATTTTGTCCTCATTTTTATTATTTGACAGATTCCATCTTATATTTTCAAGCACTTTCTCATCAAGCCCTTTACCGTTATCATTTACAATAAATTGTATATTTTCACCTTTGTCTACGCATTCAACTTTTATAATCCCACCACCATTCTTATTCCTTACTCCATGATAAATGGAATTTTCTATCAAAGGCTGCAATATCAATTTGACTGTTGTAAAATCCAGTAAAGCTTTGTCGATATTCCAGAAAAAAGATATCTTATCGCCGTATCTGACTTTCATAATATCGATATAGGCTTTCGCATATTGGATTTCCTCCCTTATGGTTATTATGATGTCTCTTCTGCTTATACCATATCTGAAAAGATTACTGAGAGATTTCACAAGGTTTTTTGCTTCAATGGACATTTTATTTTCAATAAGATATATCAGATTATCAAGCGTATTATAAAGGAAATGGGGATTGATCTGAGCCTGCAGCGCAATTATCTCGGAAGCTTTTTTTTCCACTTCCATCCTGCTATTTCTTATATTGGCAACAATCAGATCGTCTATAAGGGATTCTGTCCGCGCCGTCATTTCGTTGAAACTTACGGCAAGGTCGTTGATTTCATCAACAAAATAGTTTTCGAGCGCCTTTTTATCCATAGTGCTAATATTAAAATCATTAATTAAGCTTTTCAGCCTCATTACCGGCTTCAGGAGATTCTGTGAAATCAAGTACGACAGTAATATGATAAACAGTAATATGATTATAAATAAATATATCCTGTTGGTAACAATTGTATTACTTTCTTTTATTATTTTACTAAAATCATAATTTGCTACCAGATACCAGGTAGTATCACCGAGTCTTTTGTAAAATGACATATAGTCGCTGCCATTCCTTTTTATATATTCAAACCCTGAATCGCTTCCATTTTTAATAAAGGGTTCATTTTCCGGCAGGAGATTTCCTGTGTAAATATTTGTTTTGGTCTTCCGGTCCGCTATGAAAATTTCACAGTCACCGCTTTCCAGTTCGGAGTAAATCTCGTTGATAAAAGTATAATCGATATCAATTCTTGCATAACCTCCCAGATTTTCTAAACCATCGGAATAAGAAATCGGCTTAATAGGAAATGTCAGTGTTATTATATGTCTGTCGAGTTCATCATAGCCCGAAGACCAAAAAGGTTTGGATGCCGTATCCACTATGATATCGTCGGATTCGTTGCTTATTGTCCGGAATTTATTCGTTATCAGAAGCTTCTTATTTATATCATATATGCTTATAAAATCGTGATCCAGCCCCAGCAGTATGTTTTCGCGGAGTACATTGCCGATACCCGTGATATCCGCTCCCTGCTTTTTAAGAAAGTAATTCTGCAGTGCATTGCTGAATACGATACGCTGGAGGACTTCCTTTTTCCTTAAAATATATTCAGTCACATTTCCGGCTTCCTTTTGAAAAGAACTGTTGAACATATTGATGATTTGTGTATTCGCTGCCCTGCCTGAATACACCGTATACATCAATATGAATACAAGCAACGGCACAAGTATTGTAACAAGCAGGTAGTAAAATACCTTTTCCTTCAGCGAGAGCCTGTTTATATAGGAATTGGTGCTGCAGCGGTTCTCCATATTTCGTTTTTCCGCTTTATTTCCGGCTTTATAGTCCCTTATCATTGATCTGAGGTTATAAACAGGCCGAAGCACTATAATTGATATTAAACCTGAAAAAATAACCGATATGATTATACTTAAGAAAAACGCTATTATTATCGAATTGCGCAATGTGACAAACTGTTTTATATATGGCTGTCTATCCACCAGAAAAAGTATTCCCCATTTATTAAAATCAATCAATCCATAATACACGGTGAAATTATTGTCCGCAAAAATTGTGCTGTTATTATTATTGGTATCCGAAATATTTGATTTCAAATTTTCCCAGTTCATTTTATTAAAGGATTCACCCTTGAATACCAGAGAAGAATCCCTGTCCAGAATAGTCAAACAGCTTTTGTCCGGAATTATCTTATCCAGGAAATCGGTTTGGATAAAGATATATATATTGCTTAAAAAACCACCTTTATCATCATATAATGAAAAATAAAAATATGTTTCTTTATCGAGAGTGTGAATAAATTTAGTCGTACTTGGCTGCAAATCCTTCATATCCGACAGGGGCTCGGGTATCCTGAATCTGATATCCTTGCCGCTGATACCGGAACTTATGCTATTGACCAAATCCGAGTCAAAATCCAGATTTCCGCTACTATATTGGTCATTATCAACTATAATATTAATATTTTTGATTAAACTGTTATCACGCACTACACTTGTCAAAAACATCGTTATATCTTTTTTTAGCGTATATTCTTTATAAGCGGTACTATTATTATTTTTTATCTGAGATATCATGTCCACTAACTGGAAACTGCTCTGCATATATTTGGCTATGCCCATGATGTCGTTCAAATTTCCGTTTATGTCGGATACAATCTGCTGAAATTGTATTTTGCTCATAGCATCTATTTTTTCATTGATGAACGATTTCGTATCAATAAAAAACATTATGCTCATTGTAGCCATGATAAACGCAGTAAGCGATGTACTCAGTAATAAAAGATAGCTTCTGAATTTAATCCTGAAACTATTTTTTAAGCCGATTTTATTTCTGAAACTCAATTTCATCGGAACGGGTCACCTGCCAAGTATATACTTAGTCCTGAATTCCAGGGGTGTAACATTCTCTGCCTTTTTAAACACCTTGCAAAAATATGTATAATCGTCGTAGCCCAAATTTTCTGCTATCTCGGTTATTTTATAATCGGATTTCAGCAGAAGCTCCTTTGCTTTCTCAAGCTTGACCTTTGTTACATAATCTACAAAGTTCTGTCCGGTATTCTTTTTAAAGAGTGAACTGAAATAGGCAGGATTTATATAGAGATATTCGGATATCTCTCCCAGACTCATCTTGCATTCACAATTCTGTTTGATATACTGCACCGCTTTGTTAATCAGCGTGTTGGAAACGGTATTTTCATCAAATACGTCATGTCTGCCTCCAAATTTGTTCAAATTCTGCCCATGTTTTATTTCTTCATGAACTATCGACAAAAACAATTCTGTCAATTCGTTCAGATCTATAGGCTTCAACAGGTATCTTCTGACGCCGTATTCGATAGCTTGTTGGGCATACTTGAAATCATCATAGGCACTTATTATGATACATACTATATCCGGTTTTATTTTCCTCATCTGCCTGATCAATTCTATACCATCCATTTCAGGCATCTGTATGTCGGTCAAAAGGACATCGGGAGGGTTTTGTCCTATCAATTCCAGTGCCGTTTTACCATTCCCGACCGTGCCAATCAATTTGAAACCGAGCTCATCCCAGTTTATCCCGTTTTTTAGCCTGTCCAATACATAATATTCATCATCTACAATAATTAGTGTATGCATAATCTGATTTTAACATAAAACTATCTAACAAACAATGGACAGCACCAACCTTACCAACCTTATGTGTTTAACTTTGGATAAAGCATCAATCTTATTACATACTGAAGAGGATGGGTGTAACCCACCTAAGGATAAGGTTGA
>VEPD01000165.1 GCA_012027035.1 Ruminiclostridium sp.
CATATAGCCGACGTCAATGTCGATACCCGCAGTATAGAACGAACGGGGCTTAAGCTCCAGCATTACAGGTTTTCTTCCGCCTTGTGACTCACCGGTTCCCGTTTCGTGGATATATCCTTTTTCCAGCAATTTATTTACTATAACACCCACAGCGGTTGGCGAAAGGCCTGTAAGCTGTGAAAGGCCGGCTTTTGATATAGCCTTGTTCACCCTTACGAGGTCCAGTATGGTTTTTTGATTTAATTCCTTGAGAAAGCTGTTATTCCCTGTTAAGCTTTTGCGCATGGCGTCACCTGTATTATCCCGGTTAATTATACTGCAGCGAAAGCTATTACCCTGAAGACCTTTGGCAATCCTGCAGAAATTCCTGTCTATAGCTTGCTTAATTCAGCGAAATCAGCTTTAAGTGATCTATAGATGCTGCCATAAAGCTTATAATACTTGCCGTAAATCGAATTCAGCTCCATATTCGCAGCTTGCCTGCTTTTTACAGATATAACGGCGTCACAGGCCTGCGCGACACTTCCGTATATACCGGCGCCTACTCCGGCCAGAATAGCTGCGCCAAGAGCCGGGCCTTCACTGGAATTAACGGTAGTAATTTCAGTACCGAAGACATCTGCCTGCATCTGCCTCCAAAGAGGACTTCTGCCGCCTCCGCCCGAGGCTCTTACTTCTGTAATACCCACATCCATTTTCTTTATGATCTCCAGACAGTCCTTGAGGCTGAAAACCACACCTTCCATTATCGCTCTTATGAATGCCGGTTTCTCATGTCTTGCCGAAATACCAAAAAATACTCCTCTCGCATTGGGATCAAGATGAGGCGTCCTTTCTCCCATCAAATAGGGCAGATAGATAAGCCCTTCGCTTCCGGCAATTGTTTTCTCCGCTTCCCTGTCCATCAGGACGTATGGGTCTATACCCATCAATTCTGCCGTTCTCTTCTCCTCAATACAGAAATTATCCCTGTACCACTTCAATGATAGCCCGGCACCCTGGGTGACGCCCATGATATGCCATGTATTGGGCACTGCATGACAAAAGGTATGTACTCTTCCCTTCGGATCTATACTTACCTTATCCATATAAGCAAATACAACACCAGATGTTCCTATGGTAGATGAAATAACACCGGATTTTACAATGCCGTTCCCCACTGCTCCGGCAGCCTGATCGCCTGCGCCACCCGCCACAGGCGTCCCTTCCTTCAGTCCTGTCAATCCTGCGGCACGGCTGGAAATCCTTCCGCTTATCTCCTGGGATTCATACATTTCAGCCAGCATCTCTTTATCAAGCTGCAGTTTTTCAAGAACTTCCCCGCTCCATTTTCTTGCCGGGATATCCATCAGCTGCATTCCGCTTGCGTCTGAAACCTCCGTGGCAAATTCGCCTGTAAGCATCAGCCTGATATAGTCCTTTGGGAGCAGAACCTTTCTTACTTTCTCAAAAACCTCAGGCTCGTTGTTCCTCACCCAGAGTATCTTGGATGCAGTAAAGCCTGTAAGCGCCGGATTTGCAGTAATTGAGATCAGGCGATCCTTTCCCACCAGCGAAGTGATCTGCTCACATTCCGTTGAGGTCCTCTGATCGCACCAGATAATAGCTTTCCTCAACACCCTGTTATCCCTGTCCAACAGTACTGCTCCGTGCATCTGGCCTGAAAGGCCGATGCCCTTGATATCAGACGAAGCTATACCACTTTTTAATATGACATTATTAATTGTGGTATGAACGGCCCTCCACCAATCCTCAGGATCCTGCTCAGCCCATCCGGAATGAGGCTGATACATCGGATATTCGCCCAGATCGCTGACAATAGTATTGCCCATCGTGTCGAACAATACTGTCTTTGTGCCGGATGTTCCTATGTCGATCCCCAATAAATATTGCATATTTGATAATCACCTCGAAAAAATAACTTAATAGAGACTTTGTAATATAATATTTAAAAGTGTATACTTAAATTTAAAAGAATTCAAGATGCTGCGAATATTTTTCCCAGATAGGGGTATCGCAAAAGTTTAACATTTTTATACGCTAAAACATATTTTGGTAACAATAACAATGATTTTACTACTCAAAGCTTAAACTATAGGTAAAACACCGAGAATAGCAGCAAGCACCGATGCCTTTTCACGGTAGTCTCTACAAAAAACCTCATACAATAAACCTTATATACTGTTTAAGTCCGTCACCATTTTCGGTAATATCTATAAACCCTTCATCTTCATAGATTTTACATACCTTTTCAATAGGCTTACATTCTACCAAAATCAATCTTCCGCCCACTATTTCTCTTGCTCCTGCTATAAGGCCATAACAGTCCTGGAGCATTTTCTTACCATCCAGCGTATCTCTGGTATAAGATGAATCTCTACCCAATTGCCCTATTAAATATGTAACAAGATTTTCTTCGCAATCTGATATATTTCCAAGCTTTTTTCGAAGATTTTTTGACATTGAATTTAAAATAGGAACTTTCATTGTTTTCATTGCAACAGAAAAGAATCCAATAACTCTTAACTTTTTTATCTCTTCAATATAGCTGGAATCAAAATATATGTATGTCCTGCACTTGTCCCTCTTTTCATATTCTACAGCTTTATTCCTGATAAAATCCGTAACATCTTCATCCATCGCACAACAAAAAGGAGAGAACGCATCTCTCCATAAACTCTCATCAATATCCTCTGCTTTAATCAAACTTTGGAGCGAAGCAAATTCAATAATCTCCCCTCACTCCTTTTCATATCGGAAATGACATTTTTAGAATCTATATTTAATGGTTTTATATTCTGAATCCCTTTTTCAAGCCTTTCAACGGTCTCACTTTTTGTTATGGTAAAATCCTTGGTAAATGAAACAGTTGCCATTTTTAATCACCTCTTTCAATTTCTTTCAATAATATTATACTACCAGACTAGCAAAATATCAAATAAATTTAGTTTCAAAAATTTACATTTAGAAGTCATTTTTAAGTCATTTTTAAGTATATTTAAAAGCATATATTAACAATGAAGGTGATGGATATATTCAAAAAGCTTAACAACTCCCTAATTGCGTCCAGACATAAATAGTAATGATGGATCTGGAATTAGAGTCATCGAAAAAAATTAAATTCTTTCCAGACACGAATAGTAATGATACAATTATGAAAAGGGCTTTACTACCTGCAATATACCGAAAAGACTGCTACACTTTGCCGGTAATGATATATAATAGCATTTGCCTTTTCAAAAGACTTAAAAATATAGGAGTTCTCAGCTTAAGGCTTTATTTTTAAAATAACCCGGGGAGAATCTATTATGAAAACATTGGACAAAAAAACATTGGCATCCATGATTGATCATACTATGTTAAAACCTGCCGCAACCTCCGGTCAAATCCGGCAAATCTGCAAGGAGGCTTTGGAGTATGGCTTCGCATCTGTCTGCATCAATCCGTGCTTCGTAGAATTTGCTGCAAACGAGTTAAAAGGTTCAGATATTAAGGTATGTACGGTAGTCGGCTTCCCTCTCGGTACAAATTCTACAGAAACAAAAGCTTATGAAGCGGAAAAAGCCGTAAAGGACGGAGCCCGTGAAGTTGACATGGTGATCAATGTCGGAGCCCTGAAGGAAGGAAATCTGAAATATTGTGAAAACGACATCGCACAGGTGGTAAAAGCCTCAAAGGGAGCATTGGTAAAGGTGATTATCGAAACCTGCCTGCTTACCGATGACGAGAAAGTAAATGCATGCCTGCTGTCAAAAAAAGCCGGAGCCGGTTTTGTAAAAACCTCTACAGGCTTTGCCAGCGGCGGAGCTACAGTAGGGGATGTGTACCTTATGCGAAAAACCGTGGGAACGGCCATGGGGGTAAAAGCATCCGGTGGGATCCGAAATTTGCAGGATGCGCTTGCCATGATAGAAGCCGGGGCTACCAGGCTTGGCGCCAGCTCAGGCATAGCGATAATAGATGAAATGAGTACTTAGAGCATATCCAGCAATAACTGTACCAAGCATTCCGACTGATTTTCTGTTCGGCTTCGTTGTGGTTGATACGCTTAAAAGATAAAGTTCGCGCTCTATATCGTTTGCAAATTCTCTCTGATCTTTCTTAAAAACCATATCAACCACTACAGGCCTAATCCCATTTTTTTAGAATATCTTTAAGAATTACCCGTACTTGTTTTTCCAACTTTTTATTTTCTTTTAATGCTATCACTAATTTACGCCGTTGCGTTGCGTTCCAAACGGGTGCTGAATTACCGTTAAAGACAGCGGTTGTTTTTTCATATGTAACTGCCGCTAGTAAATTGTCAAGCATCTTCTTGTAGATTCTCGTTGTTTTCGCAAGTTTTACTTTGTTTTCGCCATCGAGTAAACCGATGCTTGCATCAAGATATACATATGCTGCGCGGCGGGCATCCTGCATTGATCCGATATGATATTGGTCACAGCAGCATTTCGCTTGATATTCGGCTTCGTCAAGTTCTAAGCCCTGAACAAGTATATCATATGCGTCATAGCCGAATTTATGAGATTCACTCGGCGGTTGCTTGAACATCTTGATACACATTTCAAGGGAAACTTTCAATGCCTGTTTACGCGAAATAGGTTCGCACTTTTTATCATAGAATCTTGTCAATGTCTCCGGATACCAGCCCGGAAATCCGCTCGAATAAAAATACTTATTTTCGGTATAAATCTCGTCTTCGGAAACATTTGTAGATTGGTGTTCAATAACTTTTTCAGGAATACTATAATTTTGACAATCAAAATATGTGCGCCCGAAAAATTTATATTCACCGTTTTCGACTGCATAACCACAAGCAAGCGTCCATTCTGGCGCCCATCTGCCAGCGACTAATAAAACCGGGAACCCACTATCTATGCTTTTTTTCGCCTGTTCCCATACTTCCTTATCTTCATTGAGAGTATAAACGGATATACCGAGTGTATCCCCTACATTCTTTTCACACAGCATACCATTTTGCGGCATTTGGCTGCTGGGATCCCAATCGTCCCGCATAAGTGCTTGATAGCATACGCCGGACAACCCCATCACTTCTTCATAAGATACAGGGATACCGGCGGCATTTAAGAGAGCGGTAATGCACCCGCAATATGTGTTGTCCCGCCATTCGCCCCATTTGAGCATGGGAACGCCGTCAATATAGCTGCCGCCGTTTGCGGTCTTTACTTCATATGCCTTGCTCATTCTGATTTTACCCGCGTTTTCTTCTGCCATGCGTAATATCTCCGGCTTCGCTTTCGGGGAATAACTCTCCGGGGTCTGATCACTCTTTTTGATAGGCTCGCTCATTATTTATTGCTCTCCTTTCCATCTGACCCTGACCGGAACAAACACCGATGCACAATTGGCCTGCCGGAACCGGGCAATGACCTTCCGACTGTTATCAAACTCACATTCGGGATGTGATGCAAAATACAGTTTATTCATGTGATTGAACGCCACCTCGTAGGGCATTGACGGATTATCGCCGTTAAACTTCCTTTTGCATAACATGGACATATAGACCGCCCGGCAAAGTGACTCTTTCCACGTTATCTGGCAATCTACCGAAGGAACTGACTCGGGAGCCGAAACAGCTTTTATAGCTACCCTCCCAGTCAACGGGGAAACCATTGTTTTCTTGTAATCAACATAACGCATCCGGTAAATTCAATAGGATTTCCTTTTTCATCGTTTACAAGCGACCCGGTAAATGTGTCTGTGATTTCCATTCCAAGAGCTTTCAACGGGGCGATTTGTTCCTCGCAGTCCAGCGGATTTTTAGCGCAAACGCCGTTGACGCCCAATTTCTCAAAGGCATATTGCGTCATAAGCGACAAGGCTTCGGCGTCCAGATCGTTGTTTTGATAAACAGTATGCCAAACATGACCTAAGTCCAAAACACCTATATCGTCCACGCTGTTATACGCAATTAAACCAATCAGCTTCATGGACGGTTTCAGACAAACTGCGTAATAAATATCTTCACTGGCGAAATAAGCAGCAGCGCCCTTGCATCCTTCCATATCGGTCGGCCATTGATGGTCAAAGTTTTTCATGGATGAGTTCATTCTGTCGTTTGACAACTCATATACCGCCTCGGCGTCCTCGACCGTGAAACGGCGAATAATAAGCCTGTCTGTTTCCATGAAAAACGGCTTGTTCAGGCATTCGTAAACCAAAGCGGCGTCACCCTTTATCTTTTTCGCCAGCTTCAATATTTCAGGAAGCGTATGGGGAGAAAAATCTTGAGGGAGGGCTTCTAATTCAATCTTTTTTACCGTGTTCATAATTAGCTGCCCTCCCCAAAGGTCATCAGAATTTCATCGCAGACGCCGCCCATTTTCCGCAGGATTTCCGCGATCTGTTCCCGGAACTCATGGGTCTTGAACTTATCCATCGCCGGAAAAAAATCACCGTGTAATCCCCAAATTTCCTGCCTGTAATTCTGCATCTTTTCATAAAGCGGCAGCAATTTTACAGCCATCGTCAAATCGGGATATTGTTCAACCGCGCCTTTAAAAAAGTCATAAGCTGAGCTTGTGCAGACACAGCAATAGGGGGAGCAATGTAAATTCCAGCAGATACCTCCAAGCTCATCATCCGTTTTGTTCCCAAAATACGAATCTGTTTCAAGCGTTTCAGCCCAAATATTAAACGCCGTTTTACCGAAAACATATCGTCCGTCAACACCTTCCGCCGGAAGCAGTGTCAGAAACGCGGGGATGGAGTCAATAACGCTTTGATAGACCTGCCGGGCATCGTTCTTTTCAATTTTACCGCCTGCGAAAAACAAGCCTTTCGTGGTATCCAGCCCGTTTGTGATGGTTGAATACCCGTATTCATCTACAGACCCCCCCGGCAGACGCTTCGGGCCGGGATATAAATTGACATATAATATATCATTTTCATCATAGCCGCCGATAAGACAGCCCTCAGGCAGAGGGTCATACCGGCTCCCGTTGCCCATTGTTACATTACCCATACCCCACGCCAGAACGGGAATACCATTATCTATGGATGCTTTGATGGCGTTCATTACAGCACGGAAATCTTTCTTTATTTGCGCGTTGGAAAGATAGATGCAATCATATCCGAAAGCGGCGTATGCTTTTTTTACAAATTGCGGCGCAAAGAAGTAATTGGTCACACCGCTATCGCATTGCACATTGTTCGGATTGCCTTTTTCAGCGGCATACAGATAAGTAAAATTATCACCTGTTAAATTAGCGTAAAAATGAAAATCGTCAATTTCTGAGCCGAGTGCTTTTCCCATCGAACAAATAGCGGAGCAAAGAAAATAATTTTCCCAATTTCCAAGTCGGCGATAATTTAGTTTTTTATTTGATGTTCGCGGTGGTTCGCCGCCCGCTAAAGGATCAGGAATCGTATCGGACATAAAAGCTGCGTATTGTGCCATTGTAAGAATTTCCGGTTTTGCCTTTGGGGAATAGCTTTCGGGGGTTAGCTTTATTTTTTTGATAGGCTTGATCATGTTTTCGTACTCCTTCCGAAGTGTTTTATAAAACGCTTTACGGCTCTTATTTTACATCATAAAAAAGCATTTGCGTTATCCGTTTTTGTCATTTTTCAGCCGTTTGAATAATTTCATGCGGATGTTTTCGTTGTCGTATTTACCGTTCAAAGTTTCATATACCGCGAAAACAGGCTCATTTTCATGGGCGATGCTATTATTCTGCAACCATAAATCCATTTTTGCTACGCCCATGCTAATATCACCCAAGCAGCCATCAGGCAGCACAGCATACCGTCCAGCTGGGGTACGCATGATTTCCAAACCGCTATTGTTCGGCAGTTTGAATCCATCACCGCACTCCATTCCGCATTCGCAAATATCATCGTAAGCGCACACATAAAACTTCTGCGCGTTTCGGATCAACAACGGGTGACGCTCCTGTAAAAAGGCCATAACCTTTTCCGACGCCTTTCGCTCGGCGTTATATCCTTTTTCCCGCGCAATGACAAACGCCGCTTCGGGTATGGATGTAATGGCGATATGCTGTTCTATTTTTCGTTTTTTAACGGGAAGATACAATTTAAGCTTGTGCGGGCTGGTCGCAACCTTCGCTTGCTGCTCGCCCATGCGGCCTGGACTGCCGTTTTGAAATATATATTCCTCAAAATAAGCATTATCGGATTCCTCAAACATGCTGGCTGACAGCCAAGTATTGTATAGATAATTCCAACCATCATTGATTGCCGACTCGTTATAATTTACAACACAGGTAGCATATAAGTCTGTTTTGCCGACACCTGTGGTGTTACCCGCCTGCTCCGTCATTACTTCATAACAAAATTGGCTCCCGATTTGTTTTCCATTTCGCCCAAAAACCCGTCCGGCGATTTGTCCTAATGAACCAATTGCCTTATTCTCAATACCAATCAAGCAGGAATCGTAAAATCGGGTTGTCGCACATTCGGGGATGGTTTCTTTGCCAACTTTGACGGCAAGGCTGATCTCATTGATAGTAAAGGGGTAAAAGTAAAAATATGTATCGCCCTGCCGATATTCAATAGGAGTCATTCCAACAATGCTTTTGAACAGCTTGTTGAAAGCCTGTTGTGTTTGCAAACCGCTCTCGCCGGCAATGATGGCAAACGGCAACTCCGAGCTTTTGATTTTTTCACAAGCGTTTGAGATGCGGCGTTTGCGGATATATTCTTTGACGGAATGACCTGTGCAGGCATAAAAATCCCGGTATAACTGACTTGTTGAAACAAAATGCCGTTCGGCTATGTTTTCAGGATTAAGTTCATCCGATAAATGCTTTTCGATGTATGGAAGAACGGCGTCGATATATCGAAGTCTGTCTATTGCCGTATATTTAAAGGTTTTTTCACTTGTGATTATCATAATACGCTGCTCCTACTCCTTTCTGTCATGTTTAATTCTGCGCTAATATTAACACTTTACAAGCACCCGTAATAACCGCAATATTACATCGCTTTTACGGTTGTTTTTGTCCCGCCAACTTTCGGTGTAACGTATATTATATGAAGCGGGTATAATAACGTCATCATTTATCAAACGATACGTTTCATGTAACAAATGCGGAAGCGCGTCATCTTTCATAAATTCCGGGAATAATGAAAATCCGCTTAATAATTCAAGGCTTGATAACCATTCAAAAAATCGTCTGTCCTCTAAACATCGTTTATCAGCGGGCGGCATACTCGAAACATAATAAATACCGTTTTTTCCATTCCAGATATAATCCAAATATTGTTTTTGTAATTTATCTTCCATACAATTTGTATTTTGGAAAAGCATAATGCCGTACATTCCCATTCCGGCAATAGATGGTACTCGGTATTCACGAACATCCTGCTCCCAAACTTTTTCATCAAAAAAGCCATTTTCAAATGCTTTCTCTAAAGATTCTAAAGCGTTATCCCTCAACGGTTTTATAAAAGGATTTTCGGGATTAAAGGTATTTATAACTGCGGCCGACATATAAGGGCGGCAAAATAAATGACCTTTTCCTCCGTCCTTATGCTTTTCAATATTGTCTGTCCACGTTTCATCACCGCGCACATATCTTTCCAGTTTTCTTAAACACTTTGCTATTATCGGATCGTCTGTAGATAAACTCAACTGACGTGCCCGCCCAAGCGCATTTTCCGTTGTGACAAATTTTTGCTTAATCGCAGCTTTTGAATCTTGAGAGTGAAATCTGCCCCATGAGCCATCGTCCCATTGTTCATCAGCAAGCTGCTTATACCATTTAGACATATGAATAGCATTAACATCGGCAGTAGTCAGTGTTTCCTTCAATATTTCCTTTTTCAGAATATATCGTGGAAACGGATCAGACATATTCTCGAAAAGGTAACCAATAATGTTTTGCAAATCCTTCAATTCAATGCACCTCTTTTCGGTAAATGGGGAGTTGGAGGCTTGATTAAGTTAAGCATAAATATTCTCCTATCCTATACTTTGCTGCTCAACCGAAATGCGCGACATAATGCCAGAGATACTTGAAATTTTGGAAAAGATCATATTCCGTACCAAGGTCGAGCCAATCGTTTTTATTCGAAACGCTATCCTGTGAAGCAAACCCGATCAAAGCCGCGTCCAATAATTCAATCCCACCAAATTTATCTTTTATCCTCTCAGCAAGCGGGCGTGCTAACGGTCCCTTCCATTCATCATCAATTTTACATATAGGAAACTGCCTTTTAGGTATAAAACGCAACTTGACTTCATAGCGTTCGGACAGCTTAACCGCCGATTTTTCAGTACCTGTTCCGGCGAATGATTCATCAAGATATAAGCTGTCAACATCGTCATGCAGGGATACTTTACCGTGGATATGCGTTTCTATGTAGTTGTCCAAGTCCCTGCCAAGCATATTTATATCATCTCTTTGCATGGAAAGAATATAATCCGTCGTTTGTTTTATTGAGAAACCGTCCTTGCCGAGCAGCTTCCCGTCGTCTTGAACGCTCTGTAAAAGGGCTTTAACTATGCCGTAGAAGTGGTCTGCCGTTCCTAAAACATCTGGATTGGTGTAGCTGTCGCCAAACGCGAACGTACACCGATTAACGGTATGCGGTTTCATGGTGAAAAAGCAGGAGCAATGTTCAAAGCTCCATACTTAGGGCGGTCTGTCATTTCCGAATTCTCGTCATGGTACGCACCTTGAAACAAACGCTTCTCCCACAAATCGCGGTTACCTCCCATATAAGGGTTCAGACCGCCGTTGCTTGTGCCGGTCTTATATTGATTGTGATATTCACCGTCGGTCAGTAAGTTGTCGATGATAAGTTTCCCATTGTTGGAAAACCTATCAGGATGAAAATTGAGCGTGACATCGCAGGCGTACAACAGTTTTTCGATGAACAAATCAATGTCTGCACCAACGGAAGCACCGGTAAGTATACGTTTTATCGTTTCTTTATCATCCCGTTTGTTTTGCAGCGCTTGTTTATCAATTATTTCAACAGCTTTATAGGTCATTCCACGTCCTCCTTGATAGCCTTGTTAATTACGCCAAGAATGAAATCCGTCTTTGAAGGATTTAAAATAAATGTTTTATAACTAATATGAACTACTTTTGGTTTACATTCACTAACCCAATGCCCGGGCCGTCTCCTTCAGCTGCTTGCGTATCTGGATCTTTTGCGGGCATTTTGTTTCACATATGCCGCATTCAGTGCATGCATCTGCCTTTTTCCCCTTCATCCATTCATTGACTCCTATCTGTCCATATTGCCCTTTTGCATAATCCGTCAATCCATATACCTTGTGGTAATTCATTATCTCAAAATTCAGAGGAATATTTACCTCAAACGGGCAGGGCATGCAATAATTGCAGCCTGTACAATAAAGCTCCGCTCTTCGCTTGTTCTCTATCATGGATTCTTTGATCCGTTCCAGTTCATCCCTGCTAAGGGGGTTTTTATTTGAAGCTGTAAGTACATTTTCATTTACCATTTCCAAGGTACCCATTCCGGAAAGTGCACAAGACACATTCGGGTTTGCAAGAACGAAACGCAGTGCTATCTCAGCGCTGCTTTTCACCTTGCCGGGCAATAAATCGCTTATCGTCTTTGAAGGAGTCCCCAGTCTTCCTCCGGCTACAGGGCCCATGATAACCACCCCGAGCCCCTTCTCCCCGGCATATCCTATTGATCTTTCATTGACTCTGTCCAAAAGATTGTACTGGCACAGAACCGATTCAAAATTTCCCGTATCAATAAGCTTTATCATATTTTCAGGAGCATCATGAAATGAAAAGGAAATGTGCCTGATGAGGCCTTCTTCCTTTGCCCTGCGAGCTGCACCCATAGGACCGTCCTTTACATCGATATCCTTGATATATGCATCCCAGTTTATCCCCCACATATGATAAAAATCAATATATTCAACATCAAGCTTCTTCAGGGATTTCTCCAGCCTCTCCCGCCAATGCTCGCCGGAGTTGTCTTCCACCGGATTCTTGGTAGAAAGGTAAACCTTG
The DNA here is from genome assembly GCA_012027035.1 of Ruminiclostridium sp. Lineage (GTDB taxonomy): Bacteria > Bacillota > Clostridia > Acetivibrionales > DTU013 > MnB-11. The sequence goes on from VEPD01000165.1 coordinate 11,985, forward strand.
TCCCGCCATCCTTTTAAGGCCTTTCCCACTACTATTTCACTTTCGCCCCCGCAATAACCCGGCGCTGTATCAATATAATTCACACCTGCTTCAAAAGCACGGTGAATTATTTCTATCCCTTTTTTCTCATCCAGTCTCTTTCCGTCTTCGAGAGCCGGAAGCCTCATAGCCCCAAAGCCCAATGCAGACACTTTCACACCTGTTTTCCCAAATTCACGGTATATCATATTATCTCTCTTTTCAATTTTTCAGGAAGTCCCGGCATAATAAATCCATTGCTTAAAATCCGGATTTATCCGGCAATTCCAATTTAATCTCTTGCTTCTACTATTTTAGCAGAACAGAAAAGCTATTGCCAATAAGAATGTTATAAAAAGTAAAACCTCCGGAACAACCGAAGGTAGTCAATGTAGTAAAAACTTTTTATATTCATGTCTTTAATAGCAGATGTGCGGTTTCCCTCACCCGTTTACCATTGAAATGTTTTTCCGCTCGTCGCAGATTATAACTTTTCTCCTGTCGTCTATAAACGTGGCAACCATTACTTTGCCTTCCCACAAGTCAACAAGATGCTTGACTGTCTCATAGGCATAGTCCAATTCCAGTTCCCTTCCGTCATACTGGTGTTCCAGTATAAGGGTATTGTCCTTCTGCACCATTTCTATAACCTTTATGACGGGAATACCCCCCAATCCCGCTGAAGAAGCGATTGCGTCCCTAACCTTCCTCCATCCTTCTTCATCTGCTATTTCGGAAATAATGTATTCATCCTCGGTTTTTACATACTCGAAAAGATTCATTTCATTACACAGTTCAAAGGAAAGGTATCTTCTTATAAAGGATTCGTCCCTGTCAAGTTCTCTGACGTCAAAAATCTTTCGGGGTTCTTCCCTATACTTTTCCTTCAGTTCCTCAAAAATTTTAAACCCGATATAGTAGGGATTCAACTGGCCTTCATACGGCCTTATTACCTGATTATGCCTTTTTAAAAACTCCATATGAAGATTTTGCGGCAATCCCAGCCTGTTCAGTATTGTGTAGTGCCAGAAACTTGCCCAGCCCTCATTCATTATTTTTGTTTCCATCTGAGGGATAAAATAAAGGCTCTCTTCCCTTACAATATTGATTATATCCTTTTCCCAATCCAGCAGCCTGCTATACATCGAGATAAAATACAGCAGATCCTCTTCAGGCTGCAGAGGGATTTTTCTGAGATCCGGGAGGTCCTCATCCCGTGTGGATTCAGCTTCAAGAAGGGGATATTCCCTGTCTTTCCGACTGTTGTTGTGTAAAATCATCTGCCTTTTTATTTCTTCCGCTGATTTTCTTTTTTCTCCGGCAATCCTGGCTGTTTGAAATTTCAATGCATGGGCGGCGTTAAGTATTTTCTCCACTCTGCCATAACCGATTCCGGGGTCGGCGATATAGCTCCTTATCCTGTCCGCATGATTTTTAAACATTTCAATTGTATAATCCGCCCGGGTCCCATTTTTAAAGAGCCTGTTGTTTTTAAAGAAATCATTATGCCCGTACACATGCGCAATAGTCAGTATCTGGAGGAGCAAGGTATTGTCCTTCATCAGATATGCAATACAGGGGTTTGAATTGATTACCATTTCATATGGCAGGCCCGACAGATTATATTTGTTAAGTATTTTTATCCTTTCATAAGCCTTGCCGTAACTCCAGTGGGGATAATGGGAAGGCATGCCGATATAAGCCTCATAACCGATCATATCCTCATAGCCGACGATCTCAAATTCCTGCTCATAATAGTCCAGCCCTGCTTCCCTGGCTGCTTCCTCAATTTTTTCATTCCATTGTTCCAGTTCCGACATACTGAAATCGGCCATACAACCTCCTAAGATTTCCCAGGGCTTATATAAATCCCTGTACTCCGCAAATCATTCACTTTCCCTGTCAAGAAGCTTCTTCAGCCCCGGAAAAAGGTCTTCCTTTTTAGAAATGGTTACTACGGCAAAGTTACTGCTCTTTATCTTCTTTTGAAACTCGGATTTTATCGTACTTAATGACGCATAGCTTCCGGGAATGATCTCTCCGTAACCGAAGAGGGTGCAAACCTCGCAAAGCCGACCAGCAAGCTCTATTGCCTTTTTATTGTCTTCAGCCCAGTTATCGCCGTCGCTGCAGTGGAATGCGTATATATTCCAGCTCTGCGGATTGTATCTTTGCTCTATGATTTCAAGGGCCTTTTCATAGCCGCTGCTGATAAAAGTGCCTCCCGATTCGCCTTTATGAAAGAATTCCACTTCACCGACTTCCTTTGCCTCGGTGGTGTGCGCTATGAATACCACCTCAACATTGGCATATTTGAGCCTCACAAACCGGTAAAGCAGATAATAGAAACTTCTAGCCATATACTTCCTTGTCTGATCCATGGATCCCGAAACATCCATTATGCATATGACAACGGCATTGAATTCCTTTTTGAGGGTCTCTTTTATCCTGTGATATCTCAGGTCATCCTCCATAAACGGGA
>VEPD01000377.1 GCA_012027035.1 Ruminiclostridium sp.
GTATCTATGTTAAAGGTAAGATTCTCTATATACTTTGTAATTTCATTCCGCCTTCTGGATCCGGAACGAATATTATAATATGTAAGAAAGGCAAGCAATAAATAGCCTGGAAGAGCAATGCGCCATTCAAGCGCGGTTATGACAATCAGCAAAGTAAGTATGATCCACAAATAAAAACTTGCGCGGGGCGCAAAAATTCCCGTAAATTTTTTGCTGTCCATAACCGTCAGCTCTCCTTTCTTCGTGAACTGCCAAGGTGCTTTGAGAGCTCCGAAAGATCACCGTAGTATTTTTCAACATCATGATTTTCCACCAGGCCCAGCTTCAGTTTGTTATGAATCTTCATTTCAACTGCGTTATAGCTGATACCCAATCGTTTGCCCAAAAGATAGCTTATCAGAATTATATTGGAAATAGTGTCGGCAACAGAATCGTGAACTTCCTCGCGAATACCGTTTACCAGTATTCTGAAAAGGTTTGCAATATCTGTAAGCAATTCGCCCTTAAGCCATTCAATCAGCTTAATGTTTCTGGTAATATCAATCTCTTTTTCAAAAACAGCCATATTTCAACTCCATTCCATATATGTTGCAATAACTCCGTCCATTATACCATAAACTTCTGGCACTCGTTTCCATTTCCCGAAAAGGGAGGGATAGTCTCCGCGCCCTATACACTCAGCAGATTTATCATTTCTTGACACACTACCGGTCTCCGGAATACGCCGGATAAGAACCCAGAAATTTATAAAAAGAGGATTTTCTCCTTATCATGGTCAGTGCATCCCTTATTTCGGCATCTTCCCTGTGACCGCTGATATCCACAAAAAAAATGTATCTCCCCAACTGGTTTTTTGCAGGTCTGGATTCAATTTTACTCATATTGATGTCCCACAGACTGAATATGTCCAGTATCCTATACAGTGATCCCGGTTTATCTTCTGTTGAAAATACTATGGAAGTCCTGTCGTTTCCTGTTCTATCACCATCAGTATGGCTTACTGCAATAAACCTTGTATGATTGTTCTCACAGTCGTGGATGTCTTTTTCCGCGATTTCCAACCCGTAAGCTTCCGCCGCTACCGACGACCCGATGGCTGCGCTGTCGCCGGAGCCCGCGGCAACTTCCTCCGCAGCGCCAGCCGTACTGTAGGTCGCCCTGATTTGGGCATCGGGAAAGTGTGAGTTTATAAAATTTCTACATTGTCCCAGAGGTTGCGGATGGGATAAAATATGACTGATATTTTTTAGTGAGGTTCCTTTTTTAACAAGGAGATTTTCCCGCACCGGTATCACCAGCTCGGACTTTATCAGCAGATCCACATCCGTGGCCAGTATATCCAGAGTAGCATTGACAGCGCCTTCTATTGAATTTTCAATAGGCGCGATTGCTTCATCCACTTCATTATTCTGTACAGCCTGAAGCAATTCCTGAATTGAAAAATAATCACAGGCTTCATATAGCATATCTTTTGCGTATACAGATAAAGCTTCGTGTGAAAATGTTCCTTTTGGGCCTAAAAAGCCTATTCTTAACATATCTTTTTATTCCACCATCCCGCCTTTATAAAACAGAGGGACGGTTCTTTAAAGAAAAACCGTCCCTTATCTTTTGTCTATTCCGCAGTATAAGGCAACAGCGCTACAACTCTTGCCCTCTTAATGGCAATGGTCAACTGGCGCTGATGCTTTGCACAATTTCCGGAAATCCTCCTTGGGAGTATTTTGCCTCTTTCGGAGATATATTTTCTTATCTTTGAAACTTCCTTATAATCAATATCTGTAACTTTATCAACGCAGAAAGAGCACACTTTTTTCTTGGCTCTTCTCATTCTCATGCCGCCTTTGCCTTCGCCCTTGTCAAAAGAATCTCTTCCGCCGCCGCCTTTGTTATCTCTTCTTCCACCTGGCATATCAAACGCCTCCTTTCATTATTTTTTCCACTATACTTATACCAGTCATCCTAAAACGGGAGATTATCATCCTCATCCAGAGGATAGAAGCCGTCACTCTGCCCGGCTGCAGCAGTTCCTCCGGGGGTTGATCCTCCGGCAGGCCTTTGTGCAGGAGCTCCCTCACTCTTCTTACTGTCTGCAAAATACGTCTCCTCTGCAACAACCTCGGTTATATAATGTTTTTTGCCTTCATTATCATCCCAGGTCCTGTTCTGAAGCCTTCCGACAACAACAACCTGACGTCCCTTCTCAAACCATTTTCCACAAAATTCAGCCTGCTTTTCCCAGGCAACTATATTGAAAAAGTCAGCTTGCTTTTCTTCTCCCTGCTTTGTGAATCTCCTGTTCACTGCCAGACTAAAACTGCATACAGCCGTATTATTAGCGCTGGTATACCTTAATTCGGGATCTTTTGTAAGTCGTCCCATTAAAATAACCTTATTCATAATACCACCTTAATTATCTTTCTTAATGATCATATACTTGATAATACCGTCGGTAATTTTGTAAATTCTCTCAAGCTCACGCGGAAACTCCGGTTCTGCGCTGAAATTTGCGAGAACATAATAACCTTCATTCTTATCATAAATTGGATAAGCCAGTCTTCTTTTTCCCCATTCATCAATGCTTTCCAACTGTGCGGAAGATTCCAGCAGGTTCTTGAATTTCTCTACAAGAGCCTTTGTATTTTCTTCCCCAATTTCGGAACTGATGATGAAGATGGATTCATACTTGTTCACCATTCGATCTTCACCTCCTTCTGGACTAAACGGCCCTGCAACAAAGAGTGCAGAGCAAGGATTCCAAGGTAGTAGTCTATCATATCGGCTGAAAATCCGCAAGGGGGTAATTGGAATCAAGGGGGACAGGTTCCTTGATTCTATTGGCATATTTTTTGTATCAAACTATAGTTTAAACCAGTAATTCTGGAAATCTGTCTAATTGATAAATTATCTATGTTTTTTATCTTTATGATAATACTATCTCTTTCGGTTTTTGCTAAGCCTTGTATATTACTCATCTTATCAATGTTTACTGCCTTTTTTATTAGTTCTCTTGCCATATCATCGTCAATTCTTTTGATATCATCATATTCCAAACATTTATCCTGATTTTCTTGAGTACTAAAACCAATAAAGCTTTTTCGGGCAATAGCTTTATCATCAGAAAAAATATCTAATCCAAATTCAATATCGATTAATCTACTGCCATGCATATAGTCATTATAGCTACTCCATGGATATTCATCAATTCTTTTCGTAATATTTGCCTTGACCGGGTTTTGATGAATATATCTTAATACTGTTAAAAAATATGTTTGAGTATCAACTGCTTCACTTTTGAATCTTTCCTGAAAAAGATGACCACATCTACAGTATTTCCGGTTAAAGTAATAAACGTAGCTTGAGCTTATACGTTTTATTGCAAGTGAGAGGGGTTCTCCTTCTTCCTTAATCAGTATGTGCATATGGTTATTCATTAAACAATAAGCATATATTTTATATCCACATTTTTCTTTGTATAATGCTAATGTTTCGATTAACCTTTGCTTGTCCTCATTATCTTCAAACAAGTTTTGGCGGTTAATACCTCTCAACATTATGTGATAAATTCCGGTTTCACTTTTTCCTCTTGCAGTTCTTGGCATATAATCACCCTGACTGTAAGCATACCACAATTATAAGGATAAATCAAGGAACCTGTCCCCGTGATTTCCCGTGATTTCGGATCTCGTGATTTTAGAACAGCCTGCCCGCCATGAATATGAGCAGACCGATGCTGCCCGCCAATAATAAATTTATGATGAAACCGATTAGTGATTTCCTTTGAATAAACTTCATTTTTTTTCCATGTCTGTCGGGAATTATATGCAGCCTGTTTTCCCTGATATAATTATTAATCAGCGATTCCGCTTCTTTCAGGATAAATTCGTTCCTGATACGTCCATTTTTTTTCAACGTTACAGGCTGCCCAATATCATTCTGTGAACCGGGGTCACATTTCAGGATTAAAATGGCTTCCTCAATCAGATTAGAAGAAATGTCCCTTATAACAACAATCTTTTTGGTATCACCGGTTACCATAATCATTCTCCACAAGCTACAAATTTTTGTAGTAATAGTTTGTGGATAATGATAAATAATATACCAATTACCTGTATCTTTTCCATACTTTTGTTACAATGACAGTCATATCGTCATAAGGTTTTCCTTCACAATTCCCGACGGCTTTATTAAGAATATCGTCAGCTACCTGCTGCGGATTTATGCTTCCCATATCCTGTATGAATTTCAACAGAGCCCGGTCGCCTGGCTCATCTCCTGCAAAACTGTCTATGACGCCGTCTGTCATCATTATCAGCATATCTCCGCTGCCAATGCTTTTATGGACAAGTTCCGTTTCCATGGCTATCATTATTCCCGCAGGCAGTGAGGCGGATTTCACCATCTCAACCCTGTCATTCCTTTTCAGATATGTTGGCACGGCGCCGATTTTTACAAATTCAGTCTCACCGTTGAAAAGATCAATCACTGAAATATCCATCGTCGAAAAGATATCATCCGTCGATTTCAATACAAGTACGGAATTTACCAGTTTTACAGCCATATCCTTGTCGAAGCCCGATTCCAGAAAATTTTCCAGCATGGTGACTGTCGCTTTGCTCTGGACCGCTGCTCTGTAACCTGATCCCATACCATCACTGAGGGCAATAAAATACTTTCCCTTGCCTGTATTCATAAAAGTGAAATTGTCCCCCGATATATCGCTTCCATACTTGGCCTGTTTTGCCACGCTTACAGATACTTTCAGATTTTCCTCTTCCACAAGCTTAAGAATACACATACCGTCTCTGGCCTTCTTACACTCCTCGCTTTCTTTTACCATTTGCCTTCCCAAAACGCTGCTTAAAGTTTTCTCCACCGTGCTTATACATACTCTGGCCCCGCCGCATCCTGCATGAATGATACTGGCCTCATATTTGTCCCATTTGTTTTTATACACCACCACCTCTTTAGTTTTTACTCCGGCATTATTAAGGGTTATAAATGCTTCATCCTCCAAAGCTCCGGAAAAGTTCACCTCTGTGTCTATCTCCTCCGCAAGGCCGGAAATAACACCGGACAGCCCTTCAAACTGCTGGGA